>JBMUAP010000078.1:0-9700 GCA_049454155.1 Blastocatellia bacterium | reverse complement strand
TCGGCTAACCAGTCCCTCCCGGGCCTCGCGTCGGCATCGGCGAAGACGAAGACCTCGGTGCGTCGATCGGTCGCGTCGATCATCTCGATTGCGGCACAGAGATTGTGAATCTTCTGCCCACGAATTCTCGCCTGTCCTGCGACCAGTAACCAAGCCGATCGGGTACTCTCCTGAATCATCCGCGTCAGAATCGCATGGGCCGGATCCGTGGTGCTCTCGGTCACAAAGACCAGTTCATAGTCGGGATAGTCCTGCTCAAAGAGGGGCAGCAGGTTCTTCTCGAATTCCGGGTCGAGCCCTTTACACGGCACGAAGATCGCCGCTTTCGGCTGGTAGGCGCGCCCTCCCTCTGACAATCTTCCCGACAATCTTTGTGGATACCGCAGGGCATACTGCACAAATCGTGCTGCAGCCACCAATGCCGCCAGGCTCTGCAGGAGCAGCAGGCTCGCTAACCCTTCGAAGAGGATTACGACAATCTTCATAGGCCCAACATAGATCCAAGAATTGGCGTGTCACCGATTGACGAAGATCCCACATCCCCCTGGTCGCGCTCCCTTCGCCGTTCTTCCCTGCCACTCCCTCCCCCGGTCAGTCAGGGGGGTCAGGCCTCGAGGGCTGGCGGCGGGTCCGATCCACTCTCCCGTTCGGCGAGGAGCGCCAGAATCCGCTCGGGGGCCTCACCCGCCAGTGCGAGCTGTTTTGTTTCCAGAATCAGCCCGGCGAGGCTGCCGGCTTGGTCCCGATAGCGATCCTCCCGCGAGAGGAGGTCTTCGAGGACCCGCCGCTCCCGCTCCGCCCGGGGAACGCTCTCAAGCAGCCCCATCGCCACCCCAAACTCCGCGGGAATCGTCTGGTTCCGGACCATGACGAGCAGCGGCTGAAACGTTTGATGAATCTCTTCTCGATAACGGGTCAGTTCCAGTTGGGAAGGGTTGAAGGGCAATCGCCCCCGCAACGTCAACTCGAAGACTGGTGCCAACCGCGCCGCCTCCCCTCCCGGCGCGGCAGGCCAACCCTCTTGTACCGAGGCCATCAGCCCCTCAAAGAGCCCCTCGGGCGTGGGGTGTCCCGAGACGTCGATCGAGTGGCGCACGATGGGCCGTCGGTAGTACTCCTCGACCAGCCTGGTTGTGTGCGTCTTTCCGTTCGTCTCGACGAGATAGGCCCCCCGTCGATGGGCGTACTCCTCGACATTGCAGGCCTCGAGGGACCCTGGGTTGTAGACCCAGCCGTCAATCTCGAAATTCTTGTGCGTGTGGCCAAGGGCGAGATAGTCGATGTGGGAGCGCAGTTCGGCGAGTCGCGCGATCGGGAGCGCTGGAATGGGCCGCTGGAGCTGCCCTTCGACGTCAGTGTGGAGCATCATGACCTGGAACCGCTCGGCGTGCGAATGGGCCGGTAGCGCATCGATCAGTCCGCCCAGCGCTTGGCTGACCGTCGACCCATACCAGAGAGAGCCGAAGATCCGGACCCCTGCCAGATCGACGTAGGACCCTTTCCGGCTGCGCTCATCCCAGGGGCGCAGCGTCAGCCCCCCCTCGGCGTGGACCGGCTCGAGCAGGTGCAGGAAGCCCCACTGCGAGAGGCTGCGCAGCCAACTGAACTGGTTGTCCACTTCGTGGCAGTCGTGGTTGCCCTCGATCGCCACCACCGGAATCCCCGCTTCCCGCAATCGCCCTAAGCCCACCATGGCATGGTTCATCGCTTGCGGCTCGACCCGTCGCGCGTCGAAGAAGTCCCCTGCAATCAGGACAAAGTCGACCTGTTCCCGGATCGCGTACCGCTCCAACACGTCTTGCCACGCGAAGAAGAAGTCACGTGTCCGCTCGTCCGACCGGTACCGGCGAATCCCCAAATGAACGTCCGCGATGTGAAGAAATTTGGCCATAGGTGTCCAACTCGTCTCTCTCTTCCCACGCCCCAAAACAGTCGCGAGTATAGCAGAGCCCTCCCGGCAAGGGGAACCGCCTCTTCAACTCCCTCTCCTGAACAGCAAAAGGCCGCCAACCATTTTCATGGCTGACAGCCTCGCGTTGCTGGGGTGAGGACCCAAACTGATGAAGACGTGACTCTACCGGGATTTCTTTTGTAGAGCCCAGGACTTTAGGTGGGTAAAGTCCTTGGGTCGGGTAAGAAGGTGAGGTTCTTTCGGTCACCCCCCCCGGGCTCTGCGCTTAGTCTCCAGTTGAGGAGGAAGCCAACTCGAGACAGAGCGTTCCTGCGCTCTCCGCCATCTCTTTTTCAACAAGCCCCCGAGAAAGGGACCCGAGTGGCACACACACGCCAAAAAGAAGAAGACCGAGAGCGACTGAAATGAAAACTCCCCGGCGATCTTGATCCCTGACCAGGCTTGGATCAGAGATCTCCCGGGAAGACCTGCCTACTGCCCGCCTCCAGGTCGCCCATTTGGGTCGACGCCGCCTGCCGACGGTCTGTTCTCCGTCTCAGGCATGGGATTTTCTCAAAATCCCATCGGGCAATAATCAAAACAACGTGAAAAGAATCTGGGGTTCAAGCGAAGAAGTGATCGAAAAGAGTGAACCCCCAAGAAGAACAACCCAACGTGCCCCGTGTGCTTGGATTGAACTCTTGGGGGTTCTTCAGTGTAACTGTCAACGAAAACTCGACCCCCGTGTCATCTTCGGTTCACAGTTACAACAGCTAAAAAATCCTTTTCTTTCAGGTGCGCATCTTCGGTCTCCGCCGAGAGGCAACGATCTGAAAGAACAACCCCCCGAACGTGTACGTACCAAAGGGAATTGTTGATGATAAAGAACCCGAATCGAGATCCGTGTGGCAGAACCTGACGTGCCCCGTACTACGGCCCTGCCACACGGATCTCTGGGTGTAGCACTCAACTGTCCCCGACCCCCGTTGGGTACAGCTGGGTGTTACAAACTCGTTTTCGCCTCTCTACGTCTGTTCGCTTACGAACAGGCACAGTGATCAATCACTCGTTGAGAGGCGAACAATCACGCAACCAACCTCCCTGACTCTTCCGCGAAGTCTGCGGAAGGTCCCGACTGTTTATCTTAAGCCGGGATTTCAGGGATATCAGAAGCGAGAGCCAGGAAGAGGAACCAAAGGAAGGGGATGTAATGGAGGGGAAGGAGAGGATAGGTGTGAGGTCTCCCTCCCCCCGGGGAGGCACGGGCTGCTGGACCGGATGGCCGTGGTGAATAGGCCCGATGCCGCATTCCATTTCCTGGCAGAAAAATTGCTTATCTATCTGCTTTGAGAAATTTGAAATCTCATTCAAAGAGCTTTCCGCTACATTTCGGAAAGAGGAGAGTTGAGAAGTGGTCTCTCCGGTTCGTTTCTCCCTCCTTCGTGATCTCACTGAGGGAGTTCAAGCCTCTGCCGTTCCATCGGCAATCTGTTTGGCAACCTGACCTTCTGTCCGGTCACGCCAGATAGTAAAGCAAGGGGCGTGCCAGAGATGGGGGTGCAAGGTGAGCGTTTCTATAAGTGCTTTATTCGCTCTATCTTAGTTTGGTTTTTCATTTCGGGTGCCGCCTTTTGGTGCCTCAAACAGAAGACCACCGACGCCTTCTGTCAGTTTTCGTTGACAGTTCCGATCCTCTTGTCAACGACAGGTGACAACAAAAGGTGACAAGGGCACCGTGCAGGAGTTGTCATCGATGCAATTCTCCGCTTTCCACCTCGATCGTTGGTCGGAGGTTCCCCTCTCCAGAGGGTTTCACCAGAGGGTTTCAATTGATGGAGGGGAAGCCTCTGACATATGATGAGCGACTTGAATACCCGGGACCACGAAGCCATGACGGTAGAGGGGCGAGGGGATGGGCGAGCGGGAGGGGACTTGTTGATGACAAAAAGGGCGGGAGAGGCGAGGAGCAGCGTGACACCTGTACGGAAGACCCGGTTGGAGAATGGCCTGACCATCATCTCGGAGGAGATGACGCAGGTTCGATCGGTCAGTTTCGGGATCTTTCTCAAGACGGGGTCGCGGCAGGAGACGCCAGCCCGGCACGGCTTGACCCATTTCATCGAACACGCGCTCTTCAAGGGAACCCGGACGCGCACGGCGGCCCAGCTCGCCGCGGAGGCGGCCCGGCTGGGAGGCAATCTCGATGCCTTCACCGGGCGGGAGATCGTCGGCTTTCACGACAAGGTGCTCGATGAGCATCTGCCGCGCGCGTTTGAGCTGGTGGCGGACTTGGTGACAGCACCCGTCTTCGACCGCCTCGAATTGGAGAAGGAGCGCAATGTCATCTTGGAAGAGTTGAAGATGGTTGAGGACACGCCGGACGACATCATCTTCGATCTCTTTTCGGAGGGGATCTATCCAAACCACCCGCTCGGCCGGCCAATTCTGGGAACGCGGGAATCGTTGGCGACGTTCACGCCCGAGCTGGTCTGGCCCTACTATCGCGAGATCTTCGTGCCGGGCAACTTGGTCCTGGCAGCGGCAGGGAACGTCCCGCACGACGAGGTGGTGGAGCTGGCACGACGTCATTATGGCCATCTCCAGGCTGGCGAGGTGCTCGCGCCAGGGCAGATTCCCACGGCGGAGGCACCGATCGTTCTGCACGCCCGCGAGGAGCTCGAGCAGTCCCATCTGGTGATCGGAGCGCCCTGTCCCTCCGCGGTCAGCGAGGATCGCTACACGTGCCATCTGTTGAGCGTCATCCTCGGTGGAGGCATGAGTTCGCGCCTCTTCCAGTCGGTGCGGGAAGATCGCGGATTGGTCTACACGATCTACTCTGCCGTCAATCTTTTCTCGGATTGCGGGAACTTGACGATCTACGCGGGGACCTCGCCCGAGCGATTGACAGAGACCGTCGAGGCGACGATGGCCGAGGTCCGCCGCCTCAAAGCGGCACCGATGGAGGAGGAGGAACTCCATCGCAACAAGGAACAGTTGAAGGCCTCGCTGGTTCTCAACCTCGAGTCGACCTCTTCGCGGATGAGCGCGCTGGCCCAGCAGGAGATGACGCATGGTCGTCATCTGACGACAGAGGAGATCATGGCCGGGGTCGAGGCCGTGACGCCAGAGGCGATCCATCGGCTGGCCGGTCAGATCTTCGACTCCTCTCACCTCTCGGCGACCGTCCTCGGCGAACTTGACGAATTTACCCTTGGGCGCAAGGACCTCGCCTGCTGATGGGGTCTGCTGACGGGATCGATTGAGACAAGGAGGAGCTCGCGATGTACTGTCCAGCCTGTGCGGCACCGATCGATGGGATGCGTTACTGCCGGGCCTGTGGAGCCAATGTCAGCCTCATCCCGCAGGCATTGAGTGGCCAGTTGCCGGCCGCACCTGCCACCCCGGCCACCCCTGCCACCCCGGCCACCCCATCTTCGGTCCAGGGAGGGTGGGAGAGGAGAGAGGGTCCTCCCTCCGTCGAGTCGATCTCGAAGAGCGTCTTCAGTGGGGTTGGAATGTTTTTCGTGGCCCTGCTTGTCTGGCGGTTCTTTCCCGGGGGATCCCTCTGGTGGTTCTGGTTGCTGATACCGGCGTTTGCGTCGATTGGGAAGGGCATCGGGAAGTATTGGCAACTGCAACGGGAGGAGAGAAGGTCCTTCGATGGCCGAGTGGCGCGCCAGCCCGATGTCGGCCGAGAGATGCCGACAGGCCGCTTCGAGCGAGGGCAGGGGAGCGTGACGGAGCAGACGACGCGGCACCTGGGAAGGTCTGGTCCAGCCCGGGAGGAGCCCTGATGCGGATTGCCATCCTTGGGAGTGGGAGTGCCGGCAATGCAACGCTGGTGGTGGCGGGGCAGACCCGCGTCCTGATCGATTGCGGATTGAGCGGCCGCGAGACGATTCGCCGGCTGCAGGCCGTCGGCGAAGATCCCTCCAAGCTCGACGCGGTCGTCCTGACTCACGAACACGGCGACCACGCTCGCGGGCTCGCCGCGTTGACGAAAGCGCTCGACGTCCCGGTCTACGCCAGCACGGCGACGCTCGAGGCCTGCCGGCTTGGCGAAAAGCTCCGTCAGATTCGACGCGGAGAGTCCCTCGCCGCTGGGCAACCCTTTGCCATCGGGGATCTGACCTTTCAGCCCTTTGCCATCCCCCACGATGCGGCCGATCCACTCGCCTTCACGGTCGAGGCGGCAGGGATCCGGATGGGCCTCGCCGTCGATCTGGGCTATCTTGATCAGGTCCTCGCGCACCATTTTCGCCGCTGTGACGCCCTGATCCTCGAGGCCAATCACGAAATCGAGATGCTCCGCACGTGCAGTTACTATCCGTGGGCGCTCAAGCAGCGGATTCTCGGTCGTCAAGGGCATACCTCGAATACAGAGATGGCGCGGTTCCTGCGCGAGGACTTCGATGGTGCCGCCCACCACATCGTCCTCGCCCACCTCTCGCAGAACACCAACCTGCCCCTTCTGGCCAAGCAGGCGGCGGTGCAGGCACTGGAGGAGCGGGGCCCGCTCTTCTCGGCACGGGCGGAGGAGCGAGTCCGCGTAGCGTGTTACGACGGGCCGAGCGACTGGCTCAACTTGTGATGTCCTTGTGATATTTGGGAGGGAGGAGGAGCCGATGGCAAGGGAGTGGGGGCCGTGGTCTGATTGGCGGATGGTGCTCCTCGTCGTGCTGCTTGGCGGCGGGATGCTTGAGGCCCAAGCCCAGTCTGGTCGACGCCCTCAGGGCCAGTCTCCTCAACCGATCCTCCGCCTGACCACGCTCGAGGTCGTCGTGCCACTCCTCGCCTATGATGCCGAGGGTCGGTTGGTCGATGATCTGCAACCACACCAAGTCCTCGTTCTCGAGGAGGGGGAGTCGCGGCCCGTGGCGAGCCTCAAGCGTGAGCCGGCCCACCTCCTGCTGCTTCTCGACGGGGCCAACGAGTTCGGGACCTTCAAGAACGGACCGACCCAGCGCTATCGCGGTAAGGAGCGCCCGATCTGGGAGAAGCGCCCCGCCGAGGCCTCGCAGCTCGCCCGGCCGACCTCGCACACGTTCGCCGTTGAGCTGCTGGCTCAACTCTCCCCACTCGATGAAGTGGCGGTGATCCAGTACTCCGATCGCGTGCGCCTCCTGCAGGATTGGACGCGCGATCACGCCCAGGCCAAGCGGGCGCTCGAATCGGGCTACCGCATCGGCCTCCGCTCGACGCTGCACGATGCCCTCCACCTCGCTGCCGAAAAGCTGGCAACCAAGCGCGAGGGGCGCCGCTTGGTCGTCCTCCTCAGTGACGGGATCGACTCGGCCAGCAAGGTTGGCCGGGCGCGTGCCCTTCGCGCCCTCGAAGCCGCCCAGGCGACCGTCTTCGTCGTTGGCTGGGCCGCGGCGCTGCGGCGCGAGATCGAACTGGCCGTCGACTGGATGCGGACCCACGAGGCGTTCAACACCAACTCAGCCCGTCGGATCGGAGAGCTTCGCCGCTACCTCGGCGATCTCGAGCGCGAGGGCCACGAACTCCGGCTGGTTGCCGAGCAGTCTGGGGGGCTCTACCACTCGCCGGCGAACCACGAAGAGGTCTTGGCGACGGCCGGTCCCTTGGCGCGGGAGATCGGGGCGCAGTATAGTCTCACTTTCATCACGGAGCCCCGCCCGAGCGACGAGGCGCGCCGGCGGATCGAAGTCCTGCCGGCCCGTCCGGGCTTGAGCGTCCAATCCAGGCGGCGCATTCTCGCGCCAGATCCTGATCGAGAAAGGGAGCCCTGACCTTGACCGATGCTGTCACCACCCCTCGACGATCCCTGCGCCGTGCCGCCATCGCCCTGGCGGCCATCTCCTTCGCCTGGACCGCCGCGCTCCTGCTTGGGCCCCCTTCGGCCGACTCCTCGCTCGGGGACGGCCGGATCGCTTGGCTGATCCCGCTGGGTGCTGCGGCCCTTAGCCTCCTCTGTTTTCGCCAAGCACAGACCTTCGGAGCCGAGGCTCCGTCAGACGAACGCGAAGAGACGACCCATGATTAAACGCTATTCGCTCCCCGAGATGGGGGCCATCTGGACAGAAGAGAACCGCTATCGCAAATGGTTGGAGGTCGAGCTCGCCGCTTGTCAGGCCAATGCCGAGGCGGGCCACATCCCGGCCGAAGCGGTCGAGACGATCCGGGAGAAGGCCGCCTTCTCCGTCGAGCGCATTCACGAACTGGAGAAGACGCTCGATCACGATGTCATCGCCTTTACGACGAACCTGGCGGAGAATATCGGCCCAGAGGCCCGCTGGGTCCACTATGGCCTGACCTCGTCCGATGTCGTCGATACCGCCAATGCGCTGCTCATGCGCGAGGCGGGGGATCTCCTCGTTGCCCGTCTCCAGACGCTCAGCGACGTCCTCAAGCGGCGGGCTTATGAGTTCAAAGACACCCCGATGATCGGCCGGACCCACGGCATCCACGCCGAGCCGACCACGCTCGGTCTGACCTTTGCCCTCTGGTTCGAGGAGAACCGGCGCAACATGGACCGGATGATGCGGGCCCGTGCCGCGGTCAGTTACGGCAAGCTCTCCGGGGCCGTCGGGGCCTTTGCCCACCTCGATCCGGAGATCGAGGAACGGGTCTGCTTCCTTCTCGGACTGCGCCCCGCCAGCGTCTCGACCCAGGTCATTCAACGCGACCGCTACGCCGAATTTGTCTGTGTCCAGGCGATCATTGCCTCCTCGATTGAGAAGATGGCGCTCCAGGTTCGCCATTGGCAGCGCACCGAGGTCGGTGAGGCGCACGAGTACTTCAAGCCCGGCCAGAAGGGCTCCTCCGCCATGCCCCACAAACGCAACCCGATCCTCTCCGAGCGGCTCTGTGGAATGGCCCGCCTCCTCCGCGGCTATGCTGTGACCGCCCTCGAGAACAATGCCCTCTGGCACGAACGCGACATCTCCCACTCCTCCGCCGAGCGCGTCATCCTTCCCGATGGCTGTCTCGCGCTCGACTACATGCTGGCCAAGGTGACCTCTCTGCTGGAGACCCTCGTCGTCAAGCCGCAGCGCATGCTCGAGAACCTCCACGCGACCCGCGGACTCGTCTTCTCCGGGCAGCTTCTCCTTGAACTGACGGCGGCCGGCGCAGCTCGCGAAGAGGCCTACTACTGGGTCCAACGCAACGCGCTCGTCTCGTGGGATGAGGGCCGTGACTTTCGTACCCTCGTCGCTGCCGATCCCGATATCGCCCGCACGATCTCCCCGCAACAGATCGAGCGGGCCTTCGATGTCCATACTCAACTGAAGAATGTCGACCGTGTCTTTGCCCGTGTCTTTACCGGCAAAGGACGTTAGCCCAGCAGGGGCTTCTACCGCTGGTCACCGTGCAGAAAGGCTCTCTTCGATGCTCGCCAAAGTCTATGTCACACTCAAGGCCGGGGTCCTCGATCCGCAGGGAAAAGCGATCCATCACGCCGCCGAAACCATGGGATACCAGGGCCTCCAAGAAGTTCGCCAGGGCAAGTACTTCGAGGTCCATCTCGACCCGGCCCTTGCCGAGGCGGACGCACGCGCCCAGGTCGAAAAGTTCGCGCACGATGTCCTCGCCAACCCCGTCATCGAGAACTACCGCGTCGAGCTGGTCCGCTGATTGAGCTTCAACTCGAGCAGATGAGCCTTGGGCTAGCCCCGTCCACCCGTTCCGTCTCCCCGACGGCTGCGCTGTCTTTGAAGAGGGGGGATCGAAACGCCGTCAGGAGGGCCCCAGAGGCTCGCCATCGGCGTGGCGTAGAGGCTCATCCCGACCCCAATGGTCTCTAAGAACGACTTCCCGGATGCCGCCAACCCGGGCCCTTTTGTC
>JBMUAP010000077.1:0-9704 GCA_049454155.1 Blastocatellia bacterium | reverse complement strand
CCCCCCCGACCTTGTTCATCGCAGATCTTTCCTCCTCTCTCCGCGCCGCTTCTGACACACTTTTTCCACGTTCTTCGCCTAAGGTGAAAGTCTTGCAACGCGAGCAAGAGGGGGCGGAGGGGTGACCATGGGATCGATCTTCTCCGTTCTTGTCAGGAGGAGGAGAGGGAGGGGGAGAAGCCAGGAGGAGCGCGTGCCGATTGGGTCAACAACGGAACCGCGGCGGGCGAAGGCGCCCGAAGGGGGGGCTGGCTCGTTTGGGCGTGGACGGGACGATCTGCCCAACGGAAGAGGGGGCGGCGGAGATGGTTCGTCCTTTCCTGCTGCGTCTGACCGCACTCCTCCGTTGGAAGGGTATCGCCTGGGAATGTGGCTGACCTTGGTCAGTGTCGCCATCCTCTTTCTTGCACTGACTGTCTTCTACGTCTTCAATGGAGCGCAGCAAAAGCCCATCGTCATGCCACAGGTACTTTGGGTGAGTACGCTCCTGATTCTCCTGAGCAGCCTCACCTTGGAGATCGCCCGGCGCGCACTCCGGCGTCGCCTTGAGCGGCCCTTTCAACTCTGGGTCGGGCTCACGATGCTGCTGGGATTGGGCTTTCTCGTCGCGCAGCTCATCGCTTGGCAAGCCCTCTCCGACGCTGGATTTTATGTCAACCGGAACTTTCGCAGCGGCTACGCCTATCTCTTCACAGGCCTTCACGGGGCCCACTTGCTGGGCGGCCTGCTCGGGCTCGTCTATCTGGTCTGGCGCCGCGCCGAATCGTGGACGGTGCTTCGTCGACGTGTTTCGTTCGATATGATGGCGCTCTACTGGCATTTTCTGGGTGGACTCTGGCTGTATCTGTGGGCACTGATCTTTTTCTGGCAAGGGGGGCAGGGAGGATGACGATAAGCGATCTTCCGACAGTCAACGCGATTCTCAACAGCACCAGTGCGATTCTTCTCCTCGCCGGTTGGCGGATGATCATGCAGCGGCGCATCCAAGCCCACCGGATCTGTATGGGCAGCGCGCTCGGTACGTCGGCGCTCTTTCTCGCTTCGTACCTCTTCTACCACTATCACCACGGATCGACTCGTTTTCCGGGGACAGGGCTTCTCCGGACGGTCTATTTGACGATTCTGACGAGCCACACGATCCTGGCCGTCGTCATCCTTCCGTTGATCCTGGTGACGGTGGCGAGAGCCTTGCGGGACGATCGGCCAGGCCACCGACGCATCGCCCGTTGGACCTTGCCGCTTTGGCTCTACGTCTCCGTGACGGGCGTCGTCGTCTACTGGATGCTCTATCATCTGGCCTGAAGAGCCAGTTCGACTTGCCTCAATCGACCCGGACAAGGGGTTCGATCAGGTCGCGGACGCGTCTGACCAGGTCTGGTGTCGTCTCTTCGGTATACTCTCGCGTCTCGATCGGGGCGAGGATCTGCATCGAGACGGGACCCGGTTCGACGATTCCCCCCAACTTTGGCATCACCTTACGCGTGTCGTTGAAGACGATGGGGACGACCGGGACTCCCGCCTCAACCGCCATATAGAAGACTCCCTTTTTGAACTCACGCAATCGCCCATCAGGGCTGCGGGTGCCTTCGGGAAAGGCCATGAGGCTGTTTCCACGGCGCAGCTCGTCCGCACCGCGCCGGGTGCTGCGGATGGCACTCTCCCGGTTCCGCCGGTCGATCGGGACGATGTGGGCGAGCCGGAAGCCTTGCCGGAAGAACGGGATCTTCTCCAGCTCCTGTTTGGCGATCCCTCCAACGTTGTGCGGGAGGTAGCAGAAGAGGAGCGGAGGATCGAGGTTGCTCTGGTGATTGGCGACAAAGACGTATGTCTGACGTCGATCGAGCAGCTCCAATCCGGAGACCGTTACCTTGACGCCCGTCAGCCAGAGATAGATCCGAACCGCCACCCGTGCCGGGGCGAAGATCAGATCCTCGATTCCGAAGAGACTGCGCAGCAGCATTCCTGTGGCAATGGCGGGAATGCCGATGATCAGCATCAGCACTCCCCCAACCAGGAACATGAAGAGGTAGTGAAGGCGCCCCCGCCAAGAAAATTGGAGAGGTTGCGCCGGCGATACAGGGCTAGATGACCGTTCCATCAGGGATTGTCGCGCCTTTCGGAATGATGACGATGCCTTCCCGAATGAAGTAGTTCTCTCCATCGAAATGTTGCAATCCGGCTTCGTTGAGGATTCGAACGTTGGAGCCAACCCGCGCGTTCTTGTCGAGAATGGCCCGTCGGATGATGGTATTCTCGCCGACCCCAACGCAGGGACGACCGATGGCCCGATCCGCATCCAGCTCATCGATGGTCTGGTAGTGGTCCGCCCCGAGCATGAGCGTCGTCTCAAGGCGGGAGTACTTCTCGACCCGGGAGCGGATGCCGATGACGCTCTCTTCAACCGTCACTTGGTTGAGGATGCAGCCTTCCGAGATGAGTGAACGGCGAATGACGCAGTCGAGGCACTTGCTGCCGGGCAGCGAGCGAGGGTGGGTGTAGATCGGCGATTCTGCATCATAGAGGTTGAAATCGGGCTTGACTTTGGCCAAGTCAAGATTGGCGTCAAAGAAAGACTTGATCGTTCCGATATCTTCCCAATGCTCTTTGAAGAGGTGGGCTTGCACTTGGTGGCGCTCGATCGCCGCCGGGATCAATTCTCCACCGAAATCGGTGAACCGTTCGTCGGCGAGCAGTTCACGGAGGGTGGGCATGTTGAAGAGATAGACGCCCATCGAGGCGAGGTAGCAACGTTCAGTTGCCTCGGCAGGGCTCAGCCCGAGTTGCGTCGTGTCGACGAGCATGCCGGGCAATTGATCCGGAGGGGGTTTCTCGCGAAACTCGACGATGCGCCCGCGGTCGTCGGTCTTGAGCAGGCCAAAACTGGAGGCGCGCGAAGCGTCTGTCGGAATGACGGAGATCGAGACGTCGGCGTTCGTCTTGATGTGATTGTCGATGAACTTCTGATAGTCCATCCGGTAGAGGTGATCGCCGGAGAGAATCAGGACGCGCTCTGGCCGGTAATCTTCGAGATGGAGCAGGACTTGGCGGACGGCATCGGCAGTTCCCTGGAACCAGTTGCGGTTCTCGGGGGTCTGCTCGGCGGCGAGAATCTCGACAAATCCATCGGAGAACCGGCTGAAGCGGTAGGTCTGGGCGATGTGTCGATTGAGAGAGGCGGAGTTGAACTGCGTCAGGACGTAGATGTTATCGATCCTCGAGTTGATGCAGTTTGAGACAGTAATGTCGATCAGACGATACTTCCCGCCAAAGGGGACGGCCGGTTTCGATCGTTGCTGGGTAAGGGGGAAAAGGCGTGACCCCTGTCCGCCTCCCAGGATGACAGCTAAGTTGCGATCCTTCATAGGCACTCCTTGCTTGGTGCGGCGGTGGTCCTGGGCTAAGCTGACCAGAGAGTTGAGCATAAGTCCGCCCCCCTCGATTTACAAGGGAAGGCGGACAGAGATGGCAGAAGGGGGAGGCGAGAATGGGGCGACGAGTCACGCCGGCGGTGGAGCATGCGCTGGCGATGGGAGAGCCGGTCGTGGCGTTGGAGTCGACGGTGATTGCACACGGGCTCCCGGCGCCGAAAAACTTGGCGACGGCACTGGCCTGCGAGGCGGCGGTCCGGTCGGCAGGGGCCCTGCCAGCGACGATGGCCATCCTCGAGGGAGTGCCGACGGTGGGACTGGAGGAGGCAGAGCTGCGTGCTCTCGCAACCCGATCCGGGGTCCGCAAGGTGAACCTCGCCAACTTCGCCGCGGTCGTCAGTCGAGGAGAGTGGGGGGCGACGACGGTTGCGGCCAGTCTTCACTTGGCGAGTTTGGCGGGGATTCGGGTCTTCGCGACGGGGGGCATTGGCGGAGTTCACCGGGGCGCGGAGGCGAGCTTCGATCTCTCGGCCGATCTGATGGCGCTGGCCCGCTATCCAGTGGTGACGGTCTGTGCGGGAGCCAAGGCGATTCTCGATCTGCCGCGGACGCGGGAGCTGTTGGAGACCCTCGGTGTTCCGGTGATCGGGCTCAGGACGGATGAGTTGCCCGCCTTCTATTCGACGACCAGCGGGTTGCCCGTCGACCAGCGGGTTGAGACAACCGCCGAGATCGCCAGCTTGGCGCGTCATCACTGGGAGCTCGGGTTGACTACGGGACTTCTCGTCGTCGTTCCTCCACCGGAGGCGGAGGCCATTCCAGAGGCCCAGGTTGGGGTCTGGATCGAAGAGGCGCTCCAAGCGGCGAGTGAAAGCGGGGTTCGCGGCAAGGAGGTGACGCCGTACCTGCTCGCTTGGCTGGCCGACCGTTCGAACCAGCGGACCCTGCGCGTCAACATCGCCCTCTTGCAGCAGAATGCCGCGATTGCCGGGGCGATTGCGGTCGCGGCCGCAGGTCCAGTCCTCCCCCCGACTCGATAGGAGTGCAGATCCGGTCATGACTTCGACGATGGGCAAGGTGTGGGTGATCGCCAAGCAGACGAATCGCGGGCTGATCCGTCGACGTGCATTGGCGATCGGCGCGCTCTATCTGACGACAGTGCCCATCCTCGTACTGCTGGGGGGGTATGTCGCGCTGGGCGAAGAAGGGCTCCTCGTCGTCCACGTCGGACTCGCCGGGATCACCCTTGCCGGGTTGCTGGTGGCCATTCCCGGTGGCATCGGGCTCGTGCGCGGAGAACGAGAGAGACGACTCCTCCCGCTGCTGCTGGCACGTCCCGTGCGGCGAGGCGAGGTGGTCATCGGAAAGTTTCTCGGGTTGGCGCTGGCGCTCCTCTTGCTGTGGAGCATCATGATGGCTGGGTTGGCGATCTTGATGGAGATCGGGACGGCTCTCGCCGGATTCCCTCTCGCCCGGCCGATCCTCTGGCAAGCCGCGGTGGCGGCCTACCTCGATCTCCTCCTCGTCTCGGCGTTGGCCCTTCTTCTCTCCCTGCGAACCCATCCGACGGTTGCGGCTGCCCTGACCCTGCTGCTCTATGTGGTCGGACGCTCCAGTGGTGAGCTGCTTCGCTGGGCCGAATCGGCTCCACTGGCGGGGGTGCGCCTGCTCTTCCGGGGGCTCTTCCTGCTACTTCCCAATTTTGCCCGCTTGAACTGGGTGGATGAAGCGGCCCACGCCATTCCGATTCCCTTGTCGGCCATGGCCACGGCCGTCCTCTACACGATCTTCTATCTGGTTGTGCTGCTCTGTGGGGCCGTGCTGGTCTTTGAGCGCGACGAGGAGGAGCCCTCCGGTTTCGACGGGTGACTGCCTCTGGTCGGGTCAATACTCACGGAGAGGAAGATCAGAAAGTCGATGGGTCCAACCATTGATCAACGTTAGAACGGAAGAGATGATTGCAACACCGAGTCACCGAGACCACTGAGGAGAAGATCGGATCCCTTGCCGTTCATCGATGCCGTGAGGAATGACCTGGTCCGAAGGTCGACGAAGAGAGGCTGCCAGAGGTGAAGGAAGATGGCCGCAAGCATCATCAATCGCACGAGAGAAGCACTCCCTCCGCCCCTGCGGCGAAGGCCGGGAGCCCTTTCCGGCTGGGCGCTGCTGTTGCTCGTTGTCAGTGGGGGAGGGTGCCTGCTCTTGCAGCGGATGGAGATGGTCAAGGGAGGCGGGGCAGACACCGCTGCCCAACAAGGGGAGCGGGACAGCCTTCCCTCCGGGAAGCGGCTGCGCTCGCTCAGCGTTGGATTTCACGGTCTTCTCGCTGACTGGTACTGGATTCGCACGCTCCACTACGTTGGCCTCGAATGGGCGCAAGCCGAGACCACCCTCCCTCCGCTGCCGCTGCTCAAGCCGCTGCTGGAGCTGACCCTCTCGCTCGATCCACGACGCCTCTCGGCTTACCGTATGGGGGCTTTCTTGCAGGGCACGACAGATCAGGCCTGGGCCGAGCGGATGGTTCGCCAAGGAATCGACACTAATCCCAAGGCTTGGCCGCTCTACCAGGATCTGGCCTACCTCTGTTGGCGACAGGGCCGGTATCGCGAGGCAGCCCAGGCCTACCAATCAGCCGCCCGCCTGCCGGGCGCTCCGGCGTGGCTCGAGCCGCTGGCGGCGGTCATGCTGGCCCGCGGGGGAGATCGCGATATTGCCCGGCAGCTCCTCGAGCGATCTTGTGAGGCCTCCCGGGATCGCTTCGTCCGGGAAGCCTGTCAGTACCAGCTCTCCCTTCTCCGCGAGGCTGACTCCGCTGCTCCCTCACCCTCGAAAGGAGCCCACCGTGGCGTTGATTGAGATCGAGGCCCTGACACATGTCTACACGATAGGTGGGCGTCCTCTTCGATCGAGACGTGCGCTCGACCAACTGACGCTGACGGTCGAGCCGGGAGAGGTCCTCGCGCTGCTCGGGCCCAACGGGGCAGGGAAGAGTACCCTCTTCCGGATCCTCGCCGGGTTGTTACGCCCCACCGCTGGAACGATGAAGATTGGGATCGATGGATACGCTCCCGACAAGGTCGACTGGAAGCGTTGGCTGGGATACCTGCCGGAGCAGCCCGTCGTCGACCCCAGTTTGACTCCCGAGGAGTGGCTGGTGGACGGGGCCCAGTTGAGTGGTCTTGACCCGGCTGAGGCACGGAGCCACGCCGCACAAGTTCTGGCGCGCCTCGAACTGACGGCCGTTGCCCGTCAGAGCATGCGCGGCTTCTCGAAGGGGACGCGCCAACGGGTGTCCCTGGCCCAGGCGATCCTCCACCAGCCGACCCTTCTCCTCCTCGATGAGCCGATGTCGGGGCTCGACCCTTTCGGCCGTCGCTTGGTGCGCGACCTCCTCACCGAGGCCCGAGCGGCTCGCCAGACGGTCCTCTTCTCGACCCACACGCTCTCCGATGCTGAGCGCTTCGCCGATCGGATTGCGATTCTCCATCGGGGCCACTTGGTCGCCCATGGCCCCCTCTCGACGATTCTGGGTCCCCCCACCAGCGACGAGGTCGAAGTCGTGGCCTCTGGACTGGCCGCGGCCTCAGGGCTGGCCGGATTGGCTGGGATCCTCGATCTGAGCGTCGACTTGGCGGGGGACCTCCACGCACGCCTCTCGTCCGAGCAGGTGCTCCCAGCATTCCTCGATCTACTCTGGCGGCAGAAGGGGCGACTTCTCTCCGTCAAGGTGACCCGGCCCACGCTCGAAGAGTGGTTCGATGAGCATCTCCGCGAGGATCCCCCTGGTCCCACTTGATCCTCCCCTTTTCAATCGCTCTCCCTTTCCCGCATAATAACGGGGTATGAATCGACCGACATTCCGTCTTCTTCTCTGCTGTCTTCTTCTTTGGGCGCTGCCTCAGGCCGTCCGTCCGCAACCTGCGCCGGACCTTCGTCAGCTGATCGATGGGCTCCAGCTCAAATACAATCGCCTCTCGTCGCTCTCGGCCGATTTTGTGCAGCTCTATAGCGCGCCCGGTGAGCGGACCCGGCGCGAAGCCGGACGCCTCCTCCTCAAGAAGCCCGGTCGGATGCGCTGGGAGTACCAGAACCCGGAGCCGAAGTTCTTTCTCTGTGACGGCAAGTACGTCTACGAGTACGTCCCCGAGGATGGATTCGTCTCGCGGATGGCGCTCAAGGAGTCGGACGATTGGCGGGCCCCCTTCGCTTTCCTCCTCGGGCGGGGAAACCTGCGGCAGGATTTTCAGCAGATCGAGACGGGCGTCGAATCGCCCACTCAGGCGGGGAACCAAGTCTTGCGCCTGACCCCCAAGCGGACGATGGAGTTCCGGACGCTCCTCCTCGAGGTCGATCCGAAGACCCTCCAACTGGCGCGCCTCTCCTTTGTCGATGCCGCCGGTGCGCGATCCGATTTCCTCTTCTCCAACATGCGAGAGAACGTCGCGACCAATCAGACGGCCTTCATCCCACCGCCGGGGATCGAAATCCGGAAATTTTAGAGGGGAAGAACACGTTGCAACGGCTCCATCTCTTTTGCGATTTTGACGGAACGATCACCCAGCACGACACGCTCGTCTACTTGGCGACGCGGCTCGGCGCAGGCCCAGATTTTGTCAGGCAGGTCGGCGACGAGATCCGCGCCGGTCGACTGACCCTCCGCGAGGCGATCGCGGCCGAGATCCGCACCGTTCGGCGGCCATTCCCGGAGGTCGCGCGCATCCTGCGGCAAGAGATTCCGCTCGATCCGGGCTTTGTCGCGCTGGCCGAGTGGAGCCGCGATCGCTCCGTGCCGCTGACGATTCTCAGCGCCGGCTTTCACGAGATCATCGAGCTCTTCGTCCCGGAAGCGGACTTTCCCTGGATCGAAGTGGTGGCCAACCGGGTCGAGCCCGATCCCGTCGCTGGCTGGCAATGCCATTTCCGGGACCCGGGGCCCTACGGAAACGACAAACGCAAGCACTTGACTCACGCGCAAAAGGCGGGGGCCTACTGCCTCTTTGTCGGAGATGGGTTCTCCGATCGCGAAGCGGCGGAGACGGCCGATCGGGTCTTCGCCAAGCACTCCCTCGCCGAGTATTGCCGGGAGCGCGCCATCCCTTTTCACGAATACGCGACCCTTGACGAGGTCCGTACCTTCCTGGCTGAGGAGTGGACCGCTCCTCCCCGCAAAGGCGTCTCCTCCCCATGAAGACTACGCAACTCACCCTTCATCAGGAACTCGAAGCCGACGTCATGGCGCAGCGACGCGAGGAGCTCGCGGCGCTGGAAGCCGATATCGCGCAACGCGAGCCATTTCTCGCCCAGCTCCAGGCCGATCTCCTTCAATTTGAGCGGCTCTACCTGGGGGTCGTCGGCACCCGCTACGATGACTTGACGAAGATCGAGCAGGAGATCGCCCGATTGCAAGGGCTGACTCCCGACGATGATCCCTCCACAGACGAGGAAGAGGGCTCGTCGCTGGGAGAGGATGCCGTCGGCTGCGGCCAGAACCGCTTTCACGCGGACAAGCTGAAACGGCTCTACCGGGAGGTCGCCCGGAAATTTCACCCCGACCTCGTCCAGTGCGAAATCGAGCGCCACCACCGCCATCAATTGATGGTCGAGGCCAATCATGCCTATCAGGCTGGGGCCGAAGATCGACTGCAGGAGCTGCTCGTCGCCGGAGAGACTCTCGAGACCGCCAGCCAGACCCCTCAGTCGGCCGAGATGATCGTCCTCCTCCGCCGCATCTCCGAGTCCCGCAGCCTCCTCTCGACGATCGAAGCTGGCATCGAGGAGATCCTCTCCTCGGAGCTCTTCAAGCTGAAGCAGCGGGTCGCGACTGCCGATGCCGTTGGCGTCAACCTGCTCGACGAACTTGTCTCCCAGGTCGATCGGCAAATCCGCAAGGCCAACAATCGCCTCGAGCATCTGCAGGTTCTCTTTCAGCAGGTCGGGTGAGAGGGGGGCTCTATTTCGAGTTCTCTACCAACTGGATATCCCCAAGCAGGGTGGTCAGGTAGCTGACGGCGATCATCCGCTCATCTAGCGTCACCGAAAGACCGGGCAGCCATTCGAGCAGGATTCCTTCAATCGTGGTGACGGGGGAGGTCTTTCGGCTGGCCAAGTCAAATCGATAGATGACAGGTTGCCGATCATCACGCAGGAGGTTCTTGTCGCGTTCTGAAACGAAATAGATCGCGTTGGCGGTCAAATCCCAGTATCGCCCAATTTCGACATCTTCGAGCTCAGGCACCGGTACCTCCTTGCCGGTTCCCAGGTCGAGATGGAGAAGTTTCTTGTTCGTGTTGGTGAAGTAGAGACTCTGTCCATCGGCCGAGGCCAGTGCCTCGCTGG
>JBMUAP010000076.1:0-9740 GCA_049454155.1 Blastocatellia bacterium | reverse complement strand
CGTCCTGATCTTCTTCTCGGTGTTCTCTGTGCCTCTGTGGTGCAATCATCTCTTCAGTTCTGACGTTGATTGCTTGTTGGCTCGGCCCACTTCCCGACCTTCTTCTCCGTAAGTAATTACCTTCTCTCTTGCATTTCCTCTGTCTTCTCGATGAGACCGGATGGTACACTGCCAATCGGCAATCGGCAAGAAATCGTTCCGGCCCGTGCCGCCGTCCCTCTCTGTCCGCCTTCGACCAGGGTACCCGATGTTCGAGCCGATCGAGACCACGACACTGCTGACCCCAACCCGCGGCTATCTCACCGGCTACACCCACTCGCTCAATCCATACCAGGGATGTGCCTTCGGCAAGGACTCCTGCCCGTACTGCTATGTTCGCGCCATGCCCATCCAGCGATTTGCCAGCGCGCCGTGGGGAGACTGGGTCCGGGCAAAGATCAACGCGCCGGAGCGACTCTCGCGGGAGTTGGAGATATTGCGTCGCAACGGCCGCTTTGGCTCCCTGCGCATCTTCATGAGCAGCGCGACCGATCCTTATCAGGGCGCGGAGGCCAGACTCGGCCTGACCCGCCGACTCCTCGAGATCTTGGCCGCAAGCGGCCCCTTTGGTAAGCTCATGGTCCAGACCCGCTCCCCCCTCGTCGAACGGGACCTCGCGATGCTCGTCGCGCTCGGCGATCGCGTCGTCGTCAGTCTGACCCTCGAGACCAACCGCGACGAGATCCGACGCCAGCTGACCCCCACCTCCCCAAGCGTCGCCCGTCGCCTCCTCACCCTGGAACGACTGACCAACGCTGGCCTTACCACCCAGGCCGCGATCAGCCCCGTGCTTCCCTGTGATCCCCTCCCCTTCGCCGACCTCATCGCCCCGCGCGTTCGCCGCGTCGTCGTCGACACCCTCGTCTCCGGGGATGGGGCAGAGGGTCGCCGCAGCCACCAACTCGGAATGCCTGCCAAACTCGCCTCCCTTGGCTACCCAGACTGGCTCTCCTCTCCCGTTCCGGATCTCCTCCTCGGCGCCCTCCGCGAGCGACTCAGCCCTGCCCAAGTCGGATTCAGCTCCACCGGGTTCCTTCTCGATCACCCTTCGCCAATGTAGGCAGAAAAGAATCTTTCGCGATCGAAATTGGGCGATTGCGATTTGCGGAAAGCTCCTATATGATGCGTTCCTGGAAAAACCCAATCTAGGGGAGATATGTGTCGATTTTGCTGGTGATGCCTTTCAAGAGCGTATCCCTTCAGCAGAATCGAATCAGCCACCCCCCTGATGGTCGTGGGACGGGGGTCTTTCCACCTGCGCCTTCTCACTAGCGTCAACGGTGATGCGCCGTCAGAGTAAGACCGGGCTTGCGCGATCGATAGTTAGAGAGTGGGAGAATCAGTAACCCCAGAAGCAGATCTGTTCGTTGTTTTGTCGTTGTCTTGAACGATTGCAAAGCCGGAGACCGTTTCCGCAGCCAGCTTTCCTGCTTCCTACCCATTCGAGGATAAAGAAAACATGTCAGTGCGACTCTATGTAGGGAATCTGCCATTCAGCATTACAGAACAGGATCTCGAGGAGCTGTTCAGCGAGTCTGGTCAGGTGGAATCGGCCAATGTCGTCACCGATCGCGATACGGGCCGTTCGCGCGGGTTTGGATTCGTGGAGATGGAATCACAGGAGGCGGCGGAGGCCGCGATTCAGGCGTTCAACGGGTATGAGATCTCTGGACGCCCGCTGACGGTCAATGAAGCCAGGCCCAAGGAGAGCCGCCCCTCCCGCGGCGGATTTGGCGGCGGGGGTGGATTTGGCGGTGGTGGTGGACGCGGCGGCGGTGGGTTCGGCGGTGGCGGTGGCAGCCGGGATCGTGGTGGCCGTGGCGGCGGCAACCGCTACTAGTCAGGCCGGAATCGAAAAAGACAGAGGCCGAGATCGCTGAGCATCTTGCTCAGCGATCTCTTGCCAGTTGACAACAAAGATCGACCGGGGAGCGGATGGAACTTCGCCTCCCTCCCCGGTCGATCTTTGCTCTCTCTGCACGGACCATGCGCCGCGTCTGAATGGGAAGAGTGCGCTGCTCTTTGTGGCCCTTCCTGGCCTTCCCGATGGTTCTCCCCCAATTTCCCTCCGACATCATCCCCAGAGACAATCGTATGAATGAAATCGCAGTCATCTTGAGCCAATTGAGGCGGGAGTATCTCTCGGAACCATTGACGGAGGATTCGGTTTTGCCCGATCCGATGGGGCAGTTCCGGTTCTGGTTCGAGGAGGCGATCCGGGCGGAACAACCGGATCCGGAAGCGATGACCCTCTCGACCTCGACGCGGACGGGAGAGATCTCCGCGCGGATTGTCCTCTTGAAGGGTATCGAGGAGGAGGGATTCGTCTTTTACACCAACTACCAAAGCCTGAAAGGGCGGCGGTTGATGGAGAACCCGCAGGCGGCCCTCACCTTCTACTGGCACACGCTCAACCGCCAAGTGCGGGTCGAGGGCAAGGTCGAGCGAGTTTCGCAGGCCGAGTCGGAGGCCTACTTCCGGACGCGCCCCCGGGGCAGCCAGCTGGGGGCCTGGACCTCCCCCCAGAGCGAAGAGATTCCCGATCGGGAATCTCTCGAGCGCAAATGGGCCGAGCTGGAGGCGGAGTTTGCCGGGCGAGAGATCCCATGCCCACTCTTCTGGGGAGGGTTCCGGGTCCGCCCGCACTGGGTCGAGTTCTGGCAGGGTCGGGAGAGCCGGCTCCACGACCGCATCATCTACGAGTGGCACGAAGAGAGGTGGCGCCGGTTCCGCCTCGCCCCCTAACCCGCAGGGGTGGGAGGGGTGGCAGGGGTGGCAGGGGGAAGCAATCCCTTGATCTCCCGCACCAAGCGGACAACCTCCTCCTCTTCCGCCAAGGCAATCATGAAGAAATCGTAGCCCTCACGAATGCAGATGACACCATTGGCAAAGAACCAGACGGCGTGGAGAAGAGGGGTCGGGCCAAGGAGGAGGCTGATGGGAGCCCCGGTCGCGGTCGCCCCGCTGAAGGCGGCCCCGACCATGGGCGCCCCGGCGGCGACGCTGAAAGCGCCGAGAAGTGGGGCCCCGACGTAGCGCAGGAGGTCCCGTTCCAGTTCGATCCGTTCCCGCTCCGCTTGCTCCAGATCACCATGTCGCAGCAGTTCGCGCTGTGCCTCCAGACGTCGCTCCATTTGGCGGGCCAAGGGGCGCAACCCGACGATGGGAAGGGCGCTGTGAAAGAGCCAGTGGCCCGCGCCACCCGTTCCGAGAACGGTCACACCGAGGGCGGGAAGGGCGGCCCCCGCACGAACGCCGGCCAGCATCGAGAGGGTAAGGACGGTCGCCTTGCCGGGATTCTCCCGGAACCAGGCGCGGGCCCGGCCGACTGCGTCCGCTGTCGCCACCCCAGCGTTGGCCAAGCGGGTCGAGGTGGCCGCGGCACGCTCCGCGCCTTCATAGTAGCTTCTGGCGGCACCCAGGATGTCGCGAGCGGTCTGCTCAAACTGTTCGCGCTGTGCCTCGGCCTTCCCACCGACCTCCGACACCACCTCCCGGATCTGCTCCGTTACCCGATACTCCTCCTCGACGCGGAAGACCTCCGAGCGCGCCGTCGAGGCGACTCCCCGCACCACCTCTCCCGCTCGTTCAATCCCTGCGCCCAATTCTATTTCGAGCTCCGCCGCCTTCCGCCGCGCCGCCTCCCGCAGCAGCTGCCACGGATCCTTCCTCTCTTCCTTCTCCATGCTGACCTCCTCCCCTGTCGATCCTACCTCCCGCTTCACCAAGTGGATGCCATTCTCGCATCCACCTCGCTACGCACCCAGTCTGATACGCTGAGACAGTCCCGCAAGTTCCACTTCCCCCCTTGACACCTCTCTCCCCCCTTGACTACGCTGGTGATAGTGTATGGAAAACACTATGTCGAGCAACCGAGAGAGGAGAGGGGAATGGGGAGGAGGGTTTGGCTATCGACGGACCTGTATCAACTGACGATGGGAGCGGCCTACTGGCGATCTCAAAAGACGGGGCTGGCAACCTTTGAACTCTTTGTCAGGCGCTTACCGGAGCGGCGCTCGTATCTCGTAGCGGCAGGGTTGGCGCAAGCGCTCGAGTATCTGAGGGATCTGCGCTTGACGCGGGAAGAGACAGCCTATCTGCGAGGGCTGCCGATCTTCGCGGGGGTCGAGCGGGAGTATTTCGACTATCTGGAAGAGATCCGATTTCAAGGAGAGGTCTGGGCCGTGCCAGAGGGCACGGTAGTCTTTGCGGGAGAGCCGATCCTGCGGGTGACCGCCCCCTTGATCGAGGCGCAGATGGTCGAGACCTACCTGCTGGCGACCATCAACTTCCAGACCTTGATCGCCACAAAAGCTGCCCGAATGGTGGAGGCGGCAGGTGGTCGGTCGATCATCGAGTTTGGGGCGCGGCGGTGCCATGGGTTCGAGGCGGCAGTCCTGGCGGCACGGGCAGCCTGGATTGGGGGGTGTGTGGGGACCTCGAATGTCGAGGCAGGGTATCGATTCGGGATCCCTGTCTACGGTACAGCCGCCCACTCCTTCACCATGGCCTTTGCGCAAGAGATCGAGGCCTTTCGAGCCTTTTTCGACGTCTTCGGGGAGCAGACGACCCTGCTGCTCGACACCTATGACACGATTCGGGCGGCACACTTGGCGACGGAGTTTGGGCCTTCGCTGCGCGGGGTACGGCTCGATAGTGGGGATCTGGGCGGCCTGTCCGTGGAGGTGCGGGCGATCCTCGATCAGGCGGGCATGCCGTCGACCCGGATCATGGCGAGCGGGGATTTGACCGAAGAGACGATCGCGAGACTGGTCGAGGCAGGTGCCCCGATCGACCTCTTTGGAGTGGGAACAGAGCTGTCGACTTCGCGCGATGAGCCGGCCCTCGGTGGGGTCTACAAGCTGGTCGAGATCCAAAGCAACGACCACGCCCTGCCGAAGATGAAGCTGAGCCGGGAGAAGGCGACCTATCCGCTGCGCAAGCAGGTCTGGCGCCAGACCGATGGGCAGGGGAATTGGGTGGGGGATGTCGTCGGAGGAATGGACGAGAAAGAGATATCCGGGACGCCGCTGCTGAAGCAGGTCATGGTCGAGGGGCAGCTGGTCGACGCGCGACCCAACCTCTCCGAGATCCAGGACTGGGCACGCGAGCAGTTGTCTCGGCTGCCGGCAGCGGTCAAGCGGCGGCAAGACCCCGCAAGATTCCCGGTTCGGTTCAGCCCCTGGCTGGAAGCGGAGCGAAGCCGCCTCGAAGAGGAGCTGCTGGGAAACCGGCAAGGCGCCCCCAACATGGCGACGCCTCGCGGAGCGGAGACGGAAGAGACAGGAGGTGGCCAGTGATCTTCTTCGATATCGATACCCAGGTCGATTTTCTGGAGCCTGACGGCGCCCTCTACGTCCCGGAGGGAATCACTCTGCACGGGGCGATCGGGCGGTTGCTCGGGGCGGCGCAGATCCATCGGGTGACAACCATCTCTTCCCGCTGTGCACACGAACCCGGGGATCCCGAGTTCGCGCAGTTCCCGCCGCACTGCCTGGAAGGAACCCGCGGCGCGGAGCGGATCTTTGAAGCGCTGCCCGGTCTGCCGCGGCACGAGATTCCCGCCGACGCGACGCTCGGCTCCAGGGACTCGGGAGAGCCTCTGGAGATTTCTCGCTTGGAGCCGGGCCACCACTACGTCGTGCGGAAGAAGGCCTTCGATCTCTTCTCGAATCACTGGCTCGACGGGATGCGCCAACGGGGAGTATTTCAAGGGGAGACCTGCGTTGTCTTTGGAGTCGCGACCGACTACTGCGTGCGTGCCTGTGTCCTCGGACTGGTCAGCGCCGGTGCGAAAGTCCGCGTGGTCGCCGACGCAATCGGTGGGGTCGCGGAGGAGAGCACGGCCCGGACCATCACGGAGTGGGAGCAGGCGGGCATCTTGTGGACAACCACCGGGGAGATCCTCGCAGAACTCGCCTCGCCTGACACGACAGAAGCAAGATGAGTAGTCAAGAAGCCTATCCCAAACCCTCTGTGACCGTCGATCTGGTCATCTTCACGATCGCGGAAGATACCTTGCAAGTTCTCCTGATTCGTCGGGGAGCGGAGCCCTTTCTCGGCCAGTGGGCATTGCCCGGGGGCTTCGTCGAGATCGATGAATCGCTCGACGAGGCCGCCGCCCGCGAACTGCGTGAGGAGGTCGGCGTAACCCAGATCTACCTCGAGCAGCTCTACACCTTCGGAGAACCGGGGCGGGATCCGCGAGGGCGCGTCATCAGCGTCACCTACTTCGCCCTCATCGACGCGGACCGGCAGCGCATTCACGCCGCTTCGGACGCAGCCGATGCCGCCTGGCACCCCGTCTTCGATCCAGGTCTTGGTGCCCGCCTCGCCTTTGACCACCAACGGATCCTTGAGTATGCCGTCTGGCGGCTGCGCAACAAGATCGAATGGACGACGGTCGGGTATGAGCTCCTCCCCGCCAAGTTTACCCTCTCCGAGCTGCAGCGCGTCTATGAGATCATCCTGCAACGGCCGGTCGATAAGCGGAACTTTCGCAAACGGATCCTCGCACAGGGATTGATCCGTGAGCTGAATGAGAGCCGGAGCGTCGGAGCCCACCGCCCCGCCCGCCTCTACTCCTTTCAGAAAAGGCAGGTGGGAGATTCTCCCCATCAGCGGGAAGCAACGATCAGCACGACGAGCCCGAGCAGCAGGCGGTAGACGACAAAGATCGTCGTCGTATGCTGGCGCAGGTAGTTGAGCAGGAAAGCGATGCTCGCATAGCCCACCACCGCAGAGACGGCGGTGGCGACGAAGAGGTGCAGCCGATGGGCCTCATCGAGCAAGTGAGTGGCCTCACCAAGCTCGATGAGCCCGCTCGCCCCGATCGCGGGGATCGAGAGAAGAAACGAGAAGCGGGCGGCGGTCTCGCGGCTCATCCCGGCGAAGAGGGCGCCAGTGATGGTCGTTCCCGATCGGGAAGAACCCGGGATGAGAGCAAAGACCTGCGCGACTCCAACGATCAGCGCCTGCTTCCAGCCGAGATCGGCCATCTCCAGCCGCTGTCGCCCGAACCGATCGGCCGCCCAGAGAAGCAGCGCCCAGACGATCAGGCTGGTTCCGATCAGCAGGGGATTCTTGGTCTCCTCCCCTTCGATCAACCGCTTCGCCAAGATCCCAACGACCCCGATCGGAACCGTTCCGAGAATGATCAGCCAGCCCATCTGGGAAGAGGACCGCGACGCCGAATCTCCCTTCCCCAGCAGCTGCCACCAAGTCCCGCGCAGAAAGCCGAGCGAGATCCCCACCACGTCCCGCGCGAAGTAGGTCACGACAGCGAGCAGCGTACCAAGCTGCATGACGGCGATGAAAGCCGTGATCTGCTGGGCGCTCATCTGCTGGTCAAGCCCCATCAGCTTCTCCGCGAGGATGAGGTGGCCGCTGCTGCTGATCGGAATGAACTCGGTCAGCCCCTGGAGAACGCCGAGCAGAATGGCCTGCGACAGGTTCATTGCCCGCTCCGGACCCGCCGCAGGAGCCAGACCTCGAGGTCGTCGACGGCGACCCGCTCCTGCTGCATCGAATCCCGCTCCCGCACCGTCACCGTCCGGTCTGTCAGAGACTGGTAATCGACCGTCACACAGAAGGGAGTCCCGATCTCATCCTGACGGCGATAGAGCTTGCCAATCCCGGCGCTGTCGTCGTAGACGGTTCGCAGCACGGGCTGGAGCATCTGCTTGATCTCGCGGGCGAGGGAGACGATCGACGGCTCATTCTTCTTGAGCGGAAAGACGGCGACCTTGATCGGGGCGAGTTGCGGATGGAGCCGCAGGACGACCCGGGTGTACTCATCGGTCAATCGACCGACCGCTTGGCGGACTTTTTTGAGAAGTTCGATCCGGTCAGCCCCGGGGAGAGCACACGCCTCCTCGACGGCGAGGAGAGAGGCTGGCAGGGCCGGCTCGGCCTCACCGAGCCGGTCGTGGATGAGGGTCAGCTGGGCGAGCGTCGGCCCCTCCCCGGGCACGCCTCCCTTCTGGAGGACCTTCTCGGCTTCACTGACCTTCTTGGCCAAGCTCTTGCTGGCGGCCGCGATCGCTTCGCGAAGCGGAGTGAGCTCCTCGGGTTTTGGCGTCCCGATGACCTCCTCGTCATAGGCCTCGCAGAGAAAGGCAAGGGTCGCGCGGGTCGCACCCGCCGAGGGCTCGATGACGTAGGGGATGTAGCGGGCCCCCTTCTTGCCCGTGGTCGGATCGGCGTACTGGTCGTCGAAGTAGTCAAGCCGGGCCGTGCTGTCCGTATTCGGCTGGAGCTTGAGACGGGCCAGGTCCTCTGGGGGGACCTCGCGGCTGTGTGCCGTCAGGTCATAGTCCTGACGGTTGGCCACTCCCTCCAGCTCGCTGAACCCGAGCGATCCGGGGAAGAGGTACTCGATGTCGACCGTCGCCTTGGCGTAATGGGCCAACTCTTCCTGAAGCTGATCCCGCTTCCGCAACCTCTCTGGGGCGAGCCCGAGCCCAATGTACCACTGAAAGCGCTGTTCGACCCACTCGGCGTGGAGCTGCTCGTCGTCCTTCTCTCCCGGTTGCAAGTACTGCGGCGGCTTGCAAAAGTACTCGATCTCCATCTGCTCGAACTCGCGCGTGCGGAAGGTGAAATTCCCGGGCGTGATCTCGTTCCGGAAAGCCTTGCCGATCTGGGCGATCCCAAAGGGCAGTTTGCGACGGGTCGTCTGCTGTACGTTCTGAAAGTTGACGAAGATGCCTTGCGCCGTCTCCGGGCGGAGATAGGCGAGGTTGTCGTCACTTTCGACCGGACCGACTGTCGTCCGAAACATCAGATTGAAGTTGCGCGGCTCGGTCAGGTTGGTCGATCCACACCCCCCGCATCGACCTTCGACGAGATGGTCCGCCCGGCTTCGCTTCCCGCAATTCCGGCAATCGACGAGGGGATCCGAGAAGGTTGCCTCGTGGCCAGAATAGCGCCAGACGAGGCGGTTCATGAGGATCGCGGCATCGAGGCCCTCCATATCCTCTCGATCATAGACCACGGAACGCCACCACGCCCGCATGACGTTGTTCTTCAACTCCACGCCGAGAGGACCGTAATCCCAGGTCGATCCGATTCCTCCGTAGATCTCTGAGTTGGCAAAAATGAACCCTCGTCGCTTGCACAAGCTGACGATCTTCTCCATGCTCGTCGCGGCCATACGTCTTCTCTGCACCCTTCCTCGGTGGGTCCCATCCCGGGCGCCTCCCACCGCTGTTCTCCCATTGAAGTGATCTGATTGGTAAGTTCGGCAGTCTACCAGATTCGCCAAATCGAGAAAATCGATGGCAGCAAACTCCGGGAGCCCACGTTCCACCTCAGCGGCGCGCGCGCCAGGAGCGAAAGCGACGCCACGCGAGTGCGAAGCCGGTCCAGCCAAGGAAGAGCGTTCCGAACGTCACCACTCCCGCCAGGGTCTGGCCGGCGAGGCCTCCCACCTCTCCCGTATGGGCAAAACGGAGAAAGGTACGAAACTTCCGCCCTGGACCGAAGCTCGAAAAGGGCTCCCACTTGAGGATCTCCCCTGTGCCTTGCGCCAGCGTGAGGGTCGCCCGCTTCTGCGGCTGCCCGCCGGTTCCGTGATCGACGGTGAAGACCAGCGGGGCGTCCGGCTTCTCCGGCAGCCGCAGGCTGAGGGTCCTCCATCCTGGGGCATGCGCTGCGGCCCCCCGCCAAGGTCCATCGCTCCTCCCCTCGCCCGCCGCTTT
>JBMUAP010000075.1:0-9747 GCA_049454155.1 Blastocatellia bacterium | reverse complement strand
TTTCCGACCTTCATCCCCTACAACGTTGACGTCAACACGTTCTCCTATGCCCAGGACCTCTTCTTTCAACCGGGGCTCTCGGGCAATCTCGCGGTCTTCAACCCACGGTTCGTCCCCCTCGAGTTGCGGCGTGCTGGGACGTTGACCAGCCGTCCGCTCATTCGAGATGGCAGTCTCAATGGGCTCAACATTCCGGATGGCGCGATTCCGGCGGTGCTGGGACTGCTCTTCAACCCCGGGGCTGTCGGCTTGCGCCCCTCCGGCGGTGGACTGGCCTTCACGCTACCCGAAAAGAATCTGCGTGCCCCCACCAACTTCCAGTTCAACCTGCAAATCGAGCGGGAGTTGGGCAGGGAGATCCTGCTCAACGTGGCCTATGTCGGCAGCCGCGGAATCGGGCTGACCCGGTTTCGGACACCGAATGGAGGGCCGAACGCGATTACGCTCCCGGTCGATCCGATCGGGTTGACCGAGAATCCGATCCTCGCCGTTGCGCTCCCCCCCCTCGGAGTAGGAACAGATCAGTCGACCCGGCCCACCCCTTCCCGCGGGGCCTACACTGTCTTCGACTCCTCGGCAGCGTCGAGCTACCATGCGCTGCAGGCGACCCTCAGTCGGCGATTTCTGCGTGGGATCCAGTGGACGGCCGCCTACACTTGGTCGCACGCCATCGACGAGGTCTCGGATGTCTTCGACTTGGCCGGATCGTTAGCCCTCCCCCAGGATGATCGGGCGATGCGGCTCGAGCGGGGCAGCGCGGCCTTTGATATCCGGCATCGCTTCGTCGGGAGCCTGCTTGGGGATCTGCCGCTCCTGGGGCGTTACCAGAAGGCACGGGGCCTGACGGGCGCTCTTCTCGGGGGATGGCAGTGGGGCGCGATCTCGACTTGGCAGACGGGGCAGCCGTTTACGGTCAATACCGCCTATGATGTCAACCTGGACGGGAACCTCACCGATCGAATCGACTCGGTGCGGTCAATTCGCACTTCCGCCAAGGGCCCCCGACTGCTCTCGGTCGAAGGATCCCTGCTCGAGCTGCTCGCTCCGCTCGGGGCCAATGGCCGGGTCGGTCGCAATACTTGGCGGGGTCGCGGTCTCTTCAAGACCGACCTCAACTTCTCCAAGCGGATCGAGATCCGGAATGATCAATCTCTCATCTTCCGTGTCGAAGCCTTCAATGTCTGGAACCGGTCGCATTTTGCCATTCCAGTGCGTATCCTGGAGTCGCCTGCGTTTGGGGCCGCGGTCAACACGCTGGTCAATCCACGCCAGGTTCAGTTTGCGCTCAAATACCTCTTTTGAGGAGACAGAGAGAAGCGTGCGGTGGGAACCCGTGCCTCTCTGTCGGTTGTTCTCTTTCTTTTCGTTTTTCTGAGTAAGGAATGCCATCTTGGCCCGAAGGCCAAGTGATCTTCACCGATGTGTAAGGGAGATGTTGCGATATGAGTATGATTGATCAGATTCTGGCACGCGAGATTCTCGATTCGCGGGGTAATCCGACGGTTGAAGCGGAGGTCCTGCTGGAGAGTGGGATTGTGGGTCGAGCCGCGGTTCCCTCGGGCGCTTCGACGGGAGAGAATGAAGCGGTCGAGCTGCGCGATGGGGACCAGACTCGCTTTCTGGGCAAAGGAGTGCGGCTGGCAGTCGACAATGTCAACAATGCGATCTCGGACGCGCTGATCGGACTGGACGTCTTTGATCAGGTCGGGATCGATCAGACGATGATCGAATTGGACGACACGCCGACCAAGTCGAAGCTGGGCGCAAATGCGATGCTGGCTGTTTCGTTGGCGTCCGCCCGTGCGGCGGCGGCCGAGCTGGAGATCCCCCTCTACCGCTACATCGGCGGAACCAACGCCCGTGTCCTGCCCGTACCATTGATGAACATCATCAACGGTGGCGCACACGCCGACAACAATGTCGACTTTCAAGAGTTCATGATTGTTCCTGCGGGGGCCCCAACCTTCGCCGAGGCGCTGCGGTGGGGGACCGAAGTCTTTCACACCCTCAAGGGGGTTCTCAAGAAGCGGGGCTACTCGACGGCCGTCGGGGATGAAGGCGGGTTTGCGCCAAGCCTCAAGTCGAATGACGAGGCGATTGAGGCGATTCTCGAAGCGATCACCGCCGCTGGCTACACGCCTGGCGAGCAGATTGCCATTGCCCTCGACCCGGCCAGCTCCGAGTTCTTCAAGGACGGCCACTACATTTTCAAGAAGTCGGATGGTCGTCAGTTGACCTCGGAGCAGATGGTGGCCTACTGGGTCGACTGGGTCAAGAAGTACCCGATCATCTCGATCGAGGATGGCTTGGCGGAGAACGATTGGACCGGCTGGGCGGCTCTTACCGAGGAGCTGGGAGACACGGTTCAACTGGTCGGCGACGACCTCTTCGTGACCAATACCAAGTATCTGGCACGGGGGATCGACGAGATCGTTGCCAACTCGATCCTGGTCAAGGTCAACCAGATCGGGACCCTCACCGAGACGCTCGAGGCGATCGAGATGGCCCGGACCAACAACTACACGGCGATCATCTCGCACCGCTCGGGAGAGACGGAAGACGCCTTCATCGCCGATCTCGCGGTGGCGACCAACGCCGGGCAGATCAAGACCGGCTCGGCCTCCCGGACGGATCGGATCGCCAAGTATAATCAGCTGCTGCGGATTGAGGAGGAACTTGGCAACGCCGCCCGCTTCAACGGCTATCACTCGTTCTACCAGCTCGAGCTGGGACAGCTCAACTTCCCCGTTGCGGGCATTTCCCTTCGCAACAAGTAGGGCGCTGGGTAGGGGAGAGCCGTGTGTGCTCCTCCCCTACCCGGTTAAACAAGAGTGAGGATCTTGGCCGTGGCGATACGCAACGCTGTCATTCCAGTCGCGGGGTTGGGAACCCGGCTGCTGCCGGCGACCAAATCTCAGCCGAAAGAGATGTTGCCGGTCGGAAAGAAGCCGATCGTACAGTACATCGTCGAAGAGTTGAGTCTGTGCGGGATGGACCGGTTTCTCTTTGTTACCGGGCGGGGCAAGAGTTCGATCGAGGACCATTTCGACGTTGATGCCGACCTCATCCGGACGCTTCGGGAGGGTGGCAAGGAGGAACTCCTCGCCGAGCTGGAGTTTGAACGGCTCGGTGCGAGCTACTTCTACACCCGGCAGCAGCAGCAACGGGGCCTCGGGGATGCGATCCGCTATGCCGAGCACTTTTCGGGAGCGGAGCCGTTTGTCGTCGCCCTGGGGGATTCGATCATTGGACGTCACGAGCCCTCACCGATCGTTGCGCGGCTGATCGAGGCCTTCGAGGTGCACGGGGCAGCCTGTGCGATCGCGGTCGAGGAGGTTCCCCGCGAGGAGGTCTCCCGCTATGGGATTGTCGAGATGCCGGGGGATCCCCTGCGCGGAGGTCCAGGGGCCTACGACGTCACCGATCTGATCGAGAAGCCCTCTCCAGAGACAGCGCCAAGCAACTGGGCGATTGCCGGACGGTATGTTTTCGCCCCGCAGCTCTTCGACGCGATCCGTCGGACTGGGTTCGACCATCGCGGGGAACTGCAATTGACCGATGCCATCCGGCTGATGCTGCGCGAGGGGCGTCGGATCGTCGCGGTCCGGTTGCCGGCCCACGAGAAGCGCTACGATATCGGCAACTTCGAGAGCTACTACGAGACCTTCGTCGAATTTGCCCTGACCGATCCCGTCTATGGTCCAGAGCTGCGCCGGAAGGTCCGCGCCCTGCTTGACGAAACGACATGAGACTCTTCCGGACGACGGCGTATGCGCGGGCCGGTCTGATCGGCAACCCCTCGGATGGCTACTACGGTCGCACCATCAGCCTGATCTTGCGCAATTTCTCCGCACAGGTCGTCATCTATGAATGGCCGCAGTTGGAGATCCTCCCGACGCGGCAGGACCATTGCCGGTTCGATTCGCTCGACGAGTTTCTCGAGGACGCGCGCATCAATGGGTACTACGGGGGGCTGCGACTGGTCAAAGCGGCGATCAAGCGGTTCGCCGACTATTGCCGCGAGCAGGGAATCGACCTCGCGCCTGAGACCTTCTCGCTGCGGTACGACTCGACGATCCCCCGACAAGTCGGACTGGCCGGGTCGAGCGCGATCATCACCGCGACGATGCGTGCCCTCATGGTCTTCTATGACGTGTCGATCCCCCGCGAGATTCTCCCCAGCCTGATCCTCTCGGTCGAGACAGAGGAGTTGAAGATGGGGGCGGGACTGCAGGACCGGGTGATTCAGGTCTACGAAGGGCTCGTCTCGATGGACTTTCGCCGGGAGCTGCTCGAGGCGCGCGGCTACGGCGAGTACGAGCCTCTCGATCCAGCGCTTCTCCCCCCGCTCTATATTGCCTATCAGACCGACTTGGCCGAGTCGTCCGACGTCTTTCACAACGACATCCGGCGACGGTACGATCGAGGGGAGCCCGCGGTAGTCGAGGCGATGAAGAGGTTTGCCGAACTTGCCGCCGAGGCGAGGGAGGCGCTTCTGGCGAGGGATCACCAGCGGTTGGCCCGACTGATGGATCTCCACTTCGATACCCGTCGGACCAGCTCAACCCGAAGCATAATCGGATGGTCGAGCTGGCACGCTCCCTCGGGGCCTCCGCCAAATTTGCCGGCTCCGGGGGATCGATCATTGGCACCTGCCGTGACGAGGAGATGTTCGAACGGATCCAGGCGGCGTTTGCGGCGGAGCGGTGTGCCGTCATCCGGCCGATCATCGAGCCGACGGAAACTCGGTCCTGAGTCGAGGCGGGTGGCCAACCGGCGCGGCGGATCGACCAAGGGCTTGGAAGATGACAGGAGGAATTGGGGATGAAGCGAGGGGTTGTCAGGGGATGGTGGTTGGTTCCAGCGTTGCTGCTGGTGGTCGCTGGAGGGTCGCGCGTCTCCAGCCAGAGCGGGACCGAGCCCACCACACCGGCCGACCTGGTGCTGCTCGATGGCCGGATCTGGCGGGGGGGCGCGACGACCGTTCTCGAGGAAGCCTTGGCGATTCGTGGGAACCGAATTGTCGCGACGGGCACGACGCGACAGATCCAGTCCTGGATTGGGCCCTCGACCCGAGTCGTTCAACTGGAACGCCAACTGGTCGTCCCCGGCTTCAATGACAGCCACCTCCACTTCCTCAGCGGCTCCCTCGGCTTAACGCGGGTGGATTTGACCGGTGCTGCCACCGTCGCCGAGATGTTGGCACGCATCCAGAACTATGCCCAGCGCCATCCGGAGGTTCCCTGGATCCTGGGGAGTGGCTGGGAGTACTCCCGATTCCCCGGGGGGGCTCCGACGAAGAGCTACCTCGACGCGATCGTGCCCGACCGTCCGGTCTTCCTCAGCGCCTATGATGGGCACAGCGGCTGGGCCAACAGCGCCGCCCTCAAACGCGCAGGCATCGACGCCTCCACGACCTTTGAGGGCTTCGGCGAGATTGTCCGCAACGAAGCGGGAGAGCCAACCGGGATGCTCAAGGAGGGCGCGCAGTCGCTCGTCCGGCGCCTCATCCCCTCGCCGACACGAGCCGAGAAGCTCGCGGCTCTCCGCCAAGGCCTCGCGCTCGCCAGCTCCCTTGGGTTGACCAGTCTGCAGAATGCCAGCGGCTCCCCCGAGGAGCTCTCGCTCTACGAGGAACTCTACCGCGTCGGCGAACTGCCAGTTCGCTTCTCGATGGCTTTTTCGGTGGGGGAGCAGACGAGCCCCGAGATGGTCGACTACCTGACCTCTCTCAAACAACGGTATGAGCGGCATCCCCAAATCCGCGCAGGTTCGATCAAGTTCATGCTCGATGGCGTCCTCGAGTCCCACACGGCGGCGCTCCTCGATCGTTACAGCGATCTGCCCGCCAGTTCGGCGAGCCCCTTTGGTGAACTGGCCTGGAACGCCCAGGCCTACCGGGAGATGGTTGCGACCCTCGACCGACGCGGGTTTCAGCTCTACACGCACGCGATCGGCGACCGCGCCGTTCGCGAGGCCCTCCTCGCCTATGAGCTGGCGCAATCCGGCAGCCGTCGCCTCAATGCCCGCCACCGCGTCGAGCATATCGAGACGCTCTCTCCCGCCGATGCGGACCGCTTCCTGCGCCTCGGGGTACTCGCCTCGATGCAGCCGATTCACGCCGATCCGGGGACGGTCGACGTCTGGTCTCGCGCGGTAGGTCCGGAGCGATTGCCGCTCGCCTTTCCCTGGGCGACCCTTCGACGCGCCGGGGCAACGCTCGTCTTTGGCAGCGACTGGCCAGCCTGCATCAGCCTCGACCCCATCCGTGGGCTCCACAACGCAGTCAATCGACGGACCACCGATGGACAACCCCCCGGAGGCTGGATCCCCGCCCAACGCTTGTCACTCACCGAAACGCTCCGGGCCTACACCGAGGCCGGCGCCTATGCCACCTTCGATGAGCAAGAGAAGGGCCGTCTCGACCCGGGGCAGTTGGCCGACCTTGTGGTCCTGACGGAGGACCTCTTCGCCATCCCCCCGATCCGTCTTCACGAAGCTCGCGTTCGCCTGACGATCTTTGATGGGCGCATCGTCTTTCAGGCCCCAGGGCGACCCTGACCGCCCACTCACTTGGCGCTCAGTCGACATTGTCCATTGGTCTGTCCTGGTGGTCTTGCCCGGAGAGTGGACTCCGGGTATGATCCGCTCATTGACCCAGGGGAACCTTGCGCCGACGAAACGAGCGGAGGCGAGCCCTGCGGACTGATGATACAGACTCGTGATACGGATGGTCGGATGACGACTGGGCGGTGCCTTCTGGGATCCGGCAGCGATCCCCCCAACGAGTCTGGGGCCACGGTCCCACTTGGTGGAAGAGAGCACACGCGATTCCTGCCTCCCAAGATTTCTCCCCTGCTGGAGAAGGGCAGGGGAGGTGAAACACTCACTCGCTCCCTCCGATTCAGATTGGTCAGGCTTACCGCGGATCAGAAATTCGGTGAAGAAGATCGGACGGGATCATTGGCATTTTGAGACAGCCTTGTGAAGGAGAACCGCATGCGAGAAAAGATGGATCGACGGGAGTTTGTCCGGACAGGGGTCCTGGCGGCTGGGGCGACGGTGGCTCTTGGCCAGACAGTGCAGGGCCGCGTCCTGGGGGCCAACGACCGGATCAATATTGGAGTGATCGGGGTCGGTGGCCGTGGAACGAGCGTCATGAAGTGGGCGATGGAGGTGGGGAAGACCACGCGGCCAGCCCAGATCGTCGCCGTCTGTGACACCTACCAGAAGCGGATCAATCGGGCGAAAGAGATCAGCCAAGCCGAGCTGGCCACCCTCGACTACCGGGAGGTTCTCGCCCGAAAGGACATCGACGCAGTGGTCATTGCGACTCCGGATCACTGGCACGCGCCCATCGCGATTGAGGCCATGCGCGCCGGCAAGGATGTCTACCTCGAAAAACCGATGACCCGCACGGTCGATGAGGCCCGCAAGGTCTACGAGGCGACCAAGGCTACCGGGCGCATTCTCCAAGTCGGCTCCCAGACCACCTCGAGTGACCAATGGTGGAAAGCCCGCAAGGCGATCCAGGATGGGATGATCGGGGACCTGCTGATGAGCCAGGGTTCTTACCATCGCAACTCGCTCGGCGGGGAGTGGAACTACCCGATCGATAAGGATGCCGGGCCCGATGGCAAGGGCGAGAACTTCATTGACTGGAAGATGTGGCTCGGGGCTGCCCCGAAGAGGTCCTATGACGCCGAGCGGTTCTTCCGGTTCCGCAAGTACTGGGACTATTCCGGCGGGATCGCGACCGATCTCTTCTATCACGTCGTCGCTCCGCTCAACATCTGCTGGGGAGAGGCGCAGTTTCCGCACCGGGTCATGGCTTCGGGCGGCATCTATGTCTTCAAGGACGGGCGGGAAGTGCCTGATACCTTCCACTTGATGGCCGAATTCCCGAAAGGCCATTCTCTCGTGCTCAGCTCGTCGATGGCCAATGGGCAGCATATTCCCGGCCTGATTCGCGGGCACGAAGGAACGATCATGATGGTGCCTGACGGGCGCTTCGAAGGGCGGGTCGATCACATCACCGTCACTCCGGAGAAGATTGCCCGGACCAAGTTCAAGGAGAAGTGGAGCCAAGACGAGGTCAAGTTGGCGACGGAAGTCCGTGAGAACCACATGGAGAACTGGCTCCGTTGCATCCGTACCCGCGAGACGCCAGTCCTCGACGCCCTGACCGCCTACAAGGCGATGACGACGATCGGGATGGGGGTCCAATCCTACCGCGAGGGACGGGTCCTCTACTTCAACGAGTCGACGCAGCGCGTGACCGACAAGCCGGTTGACTTGATGACCGCTCGCGTTTGATCCAAAGCCAGCAAGCGTGAAAAGTGGGCCGGGAGGGGATGGTTCTCTCTCCCGGCCCATTGCTCTTCCGGCGTGGCAATGTCAGGCTGCGTGGCAATCGTGGCAGGGCTTCCCTTGAAGGGCGAGCCAGGCCTCGCGCAGGATGATGGGGGTCATCCCGAGCGCGGCCACGGGATCGGCCCACCACCACCCGGCGAGACTGTTGCAGAGAAGACCGAAGAGAAGGATGGCCGAAAGCCACGCGCAGAGGTTGGTCTGACGAGAGTCCGCTTCGAGGGCTTGGCTGCCGAGCTGGCGGGCGACCTTGCGCTTGGCGCGCGCAAGGAAGGGCATGACCAACAGCGAGAGCGTGGCAATGGCGATGCCGATTGGGCTGCTCTCAGGCGCTTCGCGGGCACGCAGGGTCTCGATCGCTTCCCAGCCAACATAGCCCGCGAGGGCCAAGAAGCTGACACCGACCAAGCGGAGCGCACGCTCTTCACGACGTTGGCCGTGAGGTCCATCCTGCAATCGCCACAAGAGCGTCAGTCCAGAGGCCGTCTCGATGAGGGCATCGATCCCGAAGCCGACGAGGGCGATGCTTCCCGCCGCCAAGCCGGCCGCCGCCGAAACGCCGGCTTCGACCAGATTCCATCCAATCGTCAGATATTCCAGCCGTCGTCCTCGTTGCACCAAACTGGACTCGCTCTCGCGGTGACCTGTCGGCAGGGCGATCTCTTTCACTCTCCACTCCTTTCGTTTACTGTTTGTCTTGGGATACCCTTCCAGTCGAAACAACGGTACGATACGCAACCGGCAGGTGGATTGGCAACTGATCGGGATCGAAGAGCGAATCGCACCGTTCAGGGGCCCTCGTACCAACTGGCCTTGAGAGCGTCGCGAGACGTGAGGGCTGTGGAAGAGAAGAAGAAAGGAAGAAGGAGTGGCGTTCGATGGATGGAACCGCAATTGTTTACTGTGAAGGGGCATTGGGCACCCCGGTGGGAAAGACGGCCAATGGCCTCGTGCGGTATACCGCCCGCTATCAGGTCGTCGGGGTGATCGATTCGACGCAGGCTGGGCAAGATGCCGGAACGGTCCTCGACGGTACGCCCGTCGGGATCCCCGTCTTTGGCAGTCTGGCCGCGGCGATTGCGACCCTGGCGACCCGCCCGGACTACCTCGTGATCGGACTCGCGCCAGATGGTGGGCAGCTCCCGGAAGAGGCCCGGGCCACCGTGCGGGAGGCGATCCAATCCGGTCTCCGGATCGACTCCGGGCTGCATCAGTTTCTGGGCGAAGATCCGGAATTTGCCGCGCTCGCTCGGGAAGCGAGGGTCACCATCCGCGACGTGCGCCGTCCTCCCCCGCGTGCCCCCCTCCACTTCTTCACCGGCTAGATCGACGAGGTGACAGCTCTCAAGATTGCCGTCCTCGGCACCGACTCCGCCC
>JBMUAP010000074.1:0-9823 GCA_049454155.1 Blastocatellia bacterium | reverse complement strand
GCCTCACGAGGGGTGGGACGTCTATGACGGACGCCAACGAACCTCCCCGACGCCCGCCGAGATCCGCTTGCAGGCGTGGCACGCCCTCTCAACCCGCATCACCTCCCTCTACTGGTTCAACCTCAGCTTGCGAACGCTGGTCGAGTGGCGGGACACCCTGGCAGAACTCAACCGGCTGGGGCGGGAGATGCGGATGATTGACGAACTCCTGCTCGAAGGGGATGCGGACCATCACGAGCGTCGCCGCACTGGCGAGGGGCGACTCGACTGGGATCTGTCCACCGTCTGCGGACCACGCGGCGCCCTCCTCTTTGCGCTCGACCTCGACTATCGCCCACGAAAAGAGGAGAAGGTCTTCGCCTTCGGCCCTCCTCGTGAGGCACGTTGGACCTATCCGCTTCCAGACTACTTGAGAGGTCGCATCGTCGACCTCTTTCGGCTCGACGCCGATGGCCTCCACGAGGCCCGCTGGCGAAGCGTTGACCGTGGGGTCGAATTCACGGATCAGGCAACGATGACGGCCGTCCATGTTGCCACCCCGCTGGCGGGAATGCGCGGAATGCTCGAACGAAAACACCGCGAACTGCTGGCGAAGGAGGCCGCCCTCGACTTTAACCCGGCGCGTCGGGATCAGGACTTCGCCCAACTGGTCGAGGCCTTTCGACAGACCCAGCGGTGAGTGAGGTCATTCCCCGAGGGCCTGCCGACCGGCCTCGAGCAGGCGCAGGATTCGATCGACGTCGTAGACACACCCTTGCCAAGTCCCCCCACTGGCCCGTTGCAACGCAGCCCAGAGACGCGTGTCGGCCGGCAACTCGGGATCTGGGCCGAGATCGTCGCGCAGGGGACGGGCCGCCAGCGTCGCGTCGTCGGGGACCATCTGGCCATCGTCGCCCGCGCGAACGAGGTCGATCGAGCCGTCGAGGCTCAGCGTGTCAAAGACGCCCCGGATCAGGTCGCCATCCCGCCACTTTCCAATCGGTCCGCCCGCGAGCGCTTCCGGGCCAATGTGACCAATGCACGGACCGGTCGAAACACCGGAGAATCGCGCATCGGTGATCAGGGCGACCGATTTGGCGTAGGTCTGGTACTTGAGCGCGGCGGTGATCTGATAGACCTCCTCCATCCCGGTCCCCATTGGGCCGCGGCAGATGAGGGCGATCACCTCACCCGGTTTGATCGCGTCCGGACCTTGGCTCTTGATGGCAGCAATCGTTGCCCGCTCACTGGTAAAGACCCGCGCTGGGCCGGTCAAACGATAGACGCCATCCGCGTCGATCGTTGAGCGGTCGATCGCCGTACTCTTGACGATCGCGCCTTGAGGGGCCAGATTCCCGCGCAGGAAGGTGACCGTGCTGGTCAGTCCACGGGAGCGGGCTTGTCCCGGGGCCATGATCACTTCGTCGGGGTCGATGCCATCCTGTTCACGCAGCCTCTGACGCAGGGCGGCCCGTCGCTCCGACCGTTGCCACCGATCGAGCATCTGGTCGAGGGGCTCGGCGTCGGCGGTCAAGGCCGACCCATCCAGCAGACCCAGTTCGCGGAGATGAAGCATCACCTCCGGAACTCCACCGGCCAGGAAGACCCGGATCGTTGGATGTGGTCCATTGGGCAGGGAGTCGACGATCCGGGGTACCTGTCGGTTGATGTCGATCCACTCCTCGATGGTCGGCGGCGCAAGACCGGCCGCGGCGGCAATCGCCGGGATATGGAGCAGCAGATTGGTGGAACCACCAAAGGCCGAGTAGGTGGCCATCGCGTTCCGCAACGCCGCCGGGGTGAGTACCTGACGCGATTCCAACCCGAGTGAGCGCTGCCGGATGAGGGCCGTCACCGAGCGCCGCGCAATGTCCAGCCAGATCGGCTGTCCAGATGGGGCGAGCGCACTGTGCGGGACGGCGAGCCCCAGTGCCTCGGCGACCACCTGCGAGGTCGCGGCCGTCCCCAGAAACTGACACCCACCACCAGGGGAGGCACAGGCGCGACACCCGATCTCCGCCGCCTCGTCAAGGCTCAATTGACCATTCGCAAAGCGGGCCCCGATCGTTTGGGCCTTACCCGCATCCTCGCCATCGCTCGCCGGCAGAGTCACTCCTCCCGGAACAATCAGGACGGGCAGAGTGCGACACCCAGCCAGCGCCATCATCATCGCCGGCAGCCCCTTGTCGCAGGTGCCAACCCCGATGACTCCCTGTCGCGTCGGCAGCGAACGAACCAGTCGCCGCAGGACGATCGCCGCGTCGTTGCGGTAGGGGAGGCTGTCGAACATCCCGGTCGTCCCCTGCGTCCGTCCGTCGCACGGGTCTGTGCAATAGCCGGCAAAGGGCATCCAGTCGTGCCGCTGCAGCTCTGCGGCCGCCTCCCGCACCAACAGCCCCACCTCCCAGTGGCCGGTATGATAGCCGAGCGCCAGCGGTGTCCCGTCATCGCTCCGCAAGCCCCCCAACGTGCTCAGGATCAACGCCTCCGGTCGGCCCAACCGGTTCGGCTCCCACCCCATTCCAACATTCTGACTCCAGCCGAAAAGGTCCCCACTTGGACGCTCGAGCAGGTCCGACTCGGTCAGCGGTAACCTTCCTGCTGGACCTGGCTGGCGCGTCCGCACTTGATAGAGGTCCGGATCTTCCCGCCAGTTCGATCCACCCAGCGCCAGACTCGGCACGTCACGTTCGTCCATCACGGTCTCCTCTCGCAAAAAATGGGGCAAGACGAGCCCCCCCCGATCCACTCCCAGATTCCGGCTCGCGGCTTGATCTCCCCGCACCCTTGGGGTATGTTGGCGCCATCGACGAACCAGCTTGGTAGAGAACACTAACCAGTTTGAGGCAAAGAAGAATATGAATCGACGGGATCTCCTAACCACCGGCGCCCTTGCCGCCGCTGCTTGGCCATTTCGAGACCTTCTCGGCTTGGCCGCATCACTCTCCCCTGCCCCCGCTGAATCCACTGTCCCACAGGGGTCAGATCCCTGGCGTGGGCTGAAGATCGGAGTCGCCACCTACACTCTGCGGACGTTGCCGATCGAGGCGGCCATTGCTGGGGTCAAGCGCGTCGGACTGCAGTACGTCTCGATCAAGAATGTCCGCAATCACATCGACCTCTCCCACACGACCGAAGAACGCAAGCAACGCGTCCAGATGTTCCGCGACGCTGGGATCACCCCGCTCAGCGTCGGCAATGTCGGGATGAAGACCGACGAGGCTGAGATGCGGCGCGCCTTCGAGTACGCCAAAGAGATCGGGGTCACGACCATGGTCTGTGCCCCGCAACGGGATGGGATCCCCCTCCTCGACAAGCTCGTCAAAGAGTACGACATTCGGCTCGCCATTCATAATCACGGCCCGGAGGACAAGCAGTTCCCCTCCCCCTACGACGTCATGAGCGCGGTCGAGAAGTATGACAAGCGGCTCGGGCTCTGCATCGATGTTGGCCACACCGCACGTGCTGGTGTCGATCCCGCCGAGTCGATCCTCAAGTGCCGCGAGCGGCTTTACGATGTCCACATGAAGGACATCTATGCCCTCGGACCACGCAACACACCGATCGAGAGCGGCCGGGGCATCCTCAACATCCCCTCGATCCTCCAAGCCCTCGTCCAGATCAAGTTCCAGGGGCTGGTCGGCTTTGAGTACGAAAAGGATGGCAACGATCCCGTCCCGGGCCTCGCCGAATCGGTCGGGTACACCCGTGGAGTGCTCGCCTCGATCAAGGCGTAATCCCCCTCCTTCTCGACGGACGGATCGCTCCCCGTCAAGGAAGAGCGATCCGTCCCTTCTCCATTTGATCAGGGCACGTCGCCATTGCCGGCCAGCATCCTCCAAAACTGTGCCGCTGCCCCGGTCAACTCGCGATCCCTCCGCTTGACGAGATAGAAGCGGCGCGACCTTCGCCAACGCCGGCCTGGAATCGAGGTCAGCACTCCCGCCTTCTCCTCCCAACCGCAAGCCCACGAAGAGAGGACCGCCCACCCCAGCCCGGCGGCGACCGACTGCTTGATCGCCTCGGTGCTTGGAATGACGATCAGCCGCGCGAACCCCGACAACTGATCCCCAAAGAGCCGCTCAACCACTGCCCGGGTACTCGACCCTGGCTCGCGGACAAAGAGCGCCCGCCGCCGCAGGTCCTCGGCGGTCAGGGCTCGGTGCTGGCTCTCCGCGACGAGGGGATCGCTGCTCGCCGACACCAGACGCAGCTGATCCGACTTGAACGGATGGGCCTCGATCGCCTCCGGCAGCCCAATCTCGCCGACGATCCCGAGCGGTGCCTGCCACGCGAGCAACCACTCGAGCACCTCCCCGCTCGAGCCGATCCGCGGCAGCGGCACCACCTCTGGATAGCGTCTCTCGAACTTGCGCAAGATGGCTGGCAACCGGTAGGTCCCTGGCGTGCTCGACGCCGCGACGACCAGCTCCCCGGCGACCCGCTGCCGCGCCTCCTCGACGACACCCGGCAGCTCCTCATAGAGCGAAATGACCCGGTCCACCCGGTCCCGGACCGCTTGTCCAGCTTCGGTGAGGACCATCCGTCGGGAGACTCGTTCGAAGAGGGCGACTCCGAGGCCCGTCTCGACCGCCCGGATGTGCGCCGAGACTGCGGGTTGGCTGATCGACAGCTCTTCCGCCGCCCGGGTCACGCTCCCCAACCGCGCCACTACGCGAAAGACTTGCCACGGATAGAGGTTGTAGTCAATATTCATCAGTAAAATTCATCAGTAAAACCTTATCACTACCTTCAGAAAAATAATATTTGCCTGATCTTTTATATCCCATTACGCTCCTCGTTCCAATGTCAAAGGAGAGGGAGGGCAGAGAATCGGAATGGGATGGGAAGAGGTACCGCTGGCGGTGATGGTAGCCGGGTTGGCCGTGCTGCTGGGGTTGGAGCAGTGGATTCCGGCAGATCGAGTGCGTGGGGAACGAGGGGGAGACTGGCGACACGGAGCGCGGAACCTGGGGCTCGGGATCTTCAACGCGGTCGTTCTGGGATTGCTGGCAGCGCCGCTCCTCAAATGGGCAACGCTCTGGGCGGAGGTGCGGGGATTTGGATTGATGCGATTGCTGCCGTTGCCAGAGGAAGCAGCGGTCGCGGTGGCGCTGGTCGCCCTCGATGGGTGGATGTACCTCTGGCATCGGGCCAATCACGCACTGCCCCTGCTCTGGCGTTTCCATCGCCTCCACCACCTCGACCGGGCCATGGACGCGACAACAACGGTGCGATTCCACCCCATAGAGATCGCCATCTCGACGCTGCTCCGCCTGGCAGTGTTGCCGATCTTGGGTCTGAGGATCGAGCACCTCTTGATCTATGAGATCGTCCTCTTTCCCGTCATCCTCTTTCACCACAGCAACATCCGATTCCCGGAGCACGCAGACCGGGTGATGAGAGCGGTGCTGGTCACGCCAGCCATGCATCGGGTCCACCACTCGAAGCGGCAGGTTGAGACCGACAGCAATTACGGGAGCGTCCTCTCGATCTGGGACCGACTGGGCCGCAGCTTCCGCTTGCGCCGGGATGGCAGCGCCATCGAATTTGGCCTCTAACCCGCGAGGGCCAAAATCCTCACTCCATCGGGGAAAATTGCCCACACCACCCAAGCGTTGGCCGGCTGCTCGCGGAAAGGATTGGTCAACAGTCGGCGAAACCTTCCCACCAAGCCCGAATTGGCCTAGGATACCCATCGGAACAAGGGTTGCATGAATGCCGTCGATTCGCCATGGATCGAACGGTCAAGATGGGGAGAGTCTGGCGCTTGCGAGGCCAGCGTCGGTGGATAATCCCCCAAGTCAATCCCAGAGGGGTCGATCAGCCAGAAGGGGCGATCAAGAGGAGGGCAGTATGGAAAGCAGTGCGGAGCGGGAAAAAAACAAGATGAAGATTCTCGTCGCCTATGATGGGTCGGCGATCGCGAACACGATGCTCGACGATTTGCGCCGCTCGGGGCTGCCGTCGCAGGCTGAGGTTGAGGTGGTGACGGTCGCCGAATCGTGGTTCCCGTTGCCGACCAGCTACGGGGGGGTCGACACGAGCTTCACCCAGGAGTCGCTGACGGGGGTCGACCGGGCCAAGGCGACGGCCAAGTACGCCGCCGGGTATCTCGAGCAGATCTGTCCAACGTGGGAGATCACCTACGCGGCGGCCTCTGGGTCGCCGGCAAGCATCCTGCTCGGGCACGCCGACAATTGGCATCCGGATCTGATCGCGCTCGGAGCACACGGCCTCGCCGCGCTCTGCAACCTATTTCTCGGGAACGTCGCGCAGAAGCTGGCCAACGAGGCCCACTGCTCGGTGCGGATCTCGCGGACGCGTGAGCGGGATCCGAAGATGCCGATTCGTCTGCTGATCGGGATCGATGGGTCGGCCAGTTCAGAGGCGGCGGTGACTGAAGTACTGCGGCGGGAGTGGCCCGCCGGGACGGAGGTCCGGATCGCCAACGCCATCTGGAAGCTCCCCCCGCCCATGACTGCGTCAACGGAGCAAGAGAATATCGCGCTTCAGATTACGGAATGGGTCGCCGGGGAGAATGCCCGGATCGCGACGATGATCGAAGAGTCGATCGCGCGACTCGAGGCCGCCGGGTTGAGCGCCAGTTCCGTCGCGCGGGAGGACGATCCGCGGCGACTGCTGATGGCGGAGGCGGAGGAGTGGAACGCCGACGCGATCTTCCTCGGAGCGCGCGGTCGAAGCCGTCTCGAGCGGCTGCTGCTCGGCAGCGTCTCGTCGCACGTCGCCATGCGTGCCCCCTGCAGCGTTGAGCTCGTCCGCGGATAGACAGATCGTCGAGACTGAAGTGGTCTGGGGGAGGGAGCGCAAAGCCCCTCCCCTTTCTCTTTGGTCGGCGTCGGCGAATGGCCAGTTGTTGGCATCAAAGTTGCCTTATCAAGGTGCTCGAAAGAGAGAGAAGGGAGGACCCCCATGAGTATTGGCAAGCGAAGCAGACGAAGCATTCTCCTCCACCTGCTCAGTTGGTCCCTGATAGTCACATCCTTCCCCCTCCGCACAGGAGGGGTGGCAGGGGTGGCAGGGTCTGCCCAAGCGGAGCGTCCGGCGTTATCCGAACTGGTGGAGCGGCAGTACCTGGAGGTCTTCGAGCTGGCTCGGTCGGTGCGGTACAGTTCGGCGGAGATCGAGGCGTGGCGGAAGCAGCTCGACCAGCAGGAGTCGGCGGAGAAGAAGCGGTTGGAGGGGGTGCAGAAGCGGTATGAGGAGCGGGTGAAGGCGGCCCGCCGGGAGTTGGAGGCGCTCAACCGACGGGCCTCGCGGGATGGGGAGTCGGAGGTGGAGGAGCGCAAGCGGCTCCACTGTCGGATTCTGCGCCTCGAAGGGCGGGTTAAGGAGGCGGAGATCGCGCGCCAGCAGGGGGTCCCGATCGCCTTCGACAATCGCCGCGCGAAGCTCATGTTGATTGAGAAGTGGCCGGGGGAGATCGCCCGGATCGACCAGTCGATCGCCGCGGGAACGGCGCGCAGCCGCCGCTACGGCGATGTCGAGGACATCGGGGTGCGCTCGATCGCCGACGGGCAGGAGAAGGATCTGGAGGCCGGCCAGGAGGCGATTCGCGAGATGAAGGCCTACGGGCTGATGCCCCCGGAGTGGCAGGGAGAGCCACTCAACCGCTATCTGCGCGACCTGGGGGATCAACTGGCGGTCCACTCCGACCTGAAGATCCCCCTGCGGGTAACGGTACTCGAGAGCGATGAGGTCAACGCCTTCGCGCTCCCGGGCGGATATCTCTTCATCAATACCGGACTGATCGCCAAGGCCAAGACCGAGTCGGAGCTCGTGGGGGTCATGGCCCACGAGCTGGCCCACGTCACCGCCCGTCACAGCGCCAAGCTGATGAAGCGGGCAACGATCGCCAACCTCATCTACCAGGCGGCGCAAGTAACGGCCATGATCTTGACCGGTGGTCTGGTCGGGATCGGTGCCTACTATGCCTTGCAGTACGGCTTCTTCGGGCTCGGACTGGTGCTCAGTTTGACGCTGCTCGGGGTGAGTCGCGAATTTGAGGACGAGGCGGACCAGCTTGGCGTGCAGTATGCGTGGAAGGCCGGCTACGACCCGCAGGGGTTTATTACCCTCTTCGATCAGTTGGCGATGGAGCAGGGCTATGTCTCGACGGTCAGCTTCTTCCGGACCCATCCCCCCTTTGGCGAGCGGATTCTGAGTACCTTCCGGGAATTGAGCTATCTTCCGGAGAAGGATGGCTTGCAGGTCGACTCCCTGCGCTTCCGGGAGGTCAAGCACGGCATGTTGGAGATCCTCGAGCAGCACCGCCAGGAGCCCGTCACCCGTCCAACCCTCAAGCGGTTTCCCAACTGCCCCGACGAGCCCGACGACGAGCTCGACGACGAGATTCAGATCCGTCGGCCAGGGTCGACAGATTCAAGCAAGAATGAGAGAGGAGAAGACCGATGAGGATCGAAGAAGTCCTGGTACCAATCGATTTCTCGCAGCACTCGCTGCGTGCGTTGGAGTTTGCGCTGTCGTCGATGTCGCCGGAAGGTGAGATCTGCCTGCTCCACGTGCTCGAGGCGGAGTTTCTCGAGCGGGTGGCCGTTGAGGGGTTGGGAGAGCGGGAAGCGGTACTGGCGACACTGCGAAGGCGTGCCGAGGAGCGGCTGAGCGAGGTGGTCGCGGCCATTCCGGATCCGAAACCGGCGATCTCCTCGATGGTCGTCGTCGGGAGTCCGTTCCAGGAGATCCTGCGCGTCGCCTCCGATCTGGATTATCCGATGATCGTGCTCGGCAAGGGGCGGGATCTAGAGGAGATGCTCTTTGGGGCGACCGCCGAGAAGGTGATCCGGGCCGCGCGGATTCCAGTCGTCACCGTACCAGCGGGATGGACCGCCGCATCCCGCGCGACTTCCGAAGAAGGAGGGGCGCGATGAACGGGGATTCGATCATCAAATCACATCACGAGCGGATCCTCCTGCCCAACTTGGTCGATTACGAGGCGACCCGACGGCAGTTCCGCTGGGAAGAGGCGATCGATGAGCTGGATGGTCTGCCCAACCGGGGTGGGCTCAATATGGCCTATGAAGCGGTCGACCGGCACGTCATCGGACCGCGACGGGACCAGCTGGCGCTGCGCTGGCTCGGGCGACATGGGGAGAGCCGCGATTATACCTACACGCAGCTGCGCGGCCTGACCAACCATTTCGCCAATGTGCTCGAGAGGTTGGGGGTGAAGCAGGGGGATCGGGTCTTTTCGTTGCTCGGACGGGTCCCGGAACTCTACATCGCCGCGCTGGGGACGCTCAAACACCGGGCGGTCTTCTGTCCCCTCTTCTCCGCCTTCGGACCGGAACCGATCCTCGCCCGGGCAGCAATCGGAACACCGAAAGGGCTGGTGACGACCGAGTCGCTCTACCGCCGCAAGATCGCGCCGATCCGCGAGCAGCTGACCTCGGTCGAGTGGATCCTGCTGGTTGGAGAGGACCACCAGCCGACAGAGGTCGCGGGAACACTCGACTACCATTCGCTGATGTACGAAGTGAGCGGGCAGTACCAGATCGGTCCCACCCATCCGGAGGACCCGGCGTTCCTCCACTTCACGAGTGGCACGACCGGTCGACCGAAGGCCGCCGTGCACGTGCACGAGGCAGTCGTGGCCCAACACGTCACCGGACGGTACGCCCTCGACCTGCAGGACGGTGACATCTACTGGTGCACCGCCGATCCAGGCTGGGTGACGGGAACGGCCTACGGGATCATCTCGCCCCTCACCAACGGAGTGACGATGCTGGTCGACGAAGGGGAGTTCGATGTCGACCGCTGGTACCGCACCATTGCTACAGAGAAGGTGACGGTCTGGTACACGGCC
>JBMUAP010000073.1:0-9831 GCA_049454155.1 Blastocatellia bacterium | reverse complement strand
CGCCATCATCCACACCCTCTACGTGGCCTACCACGAGCGCATCTCGGTGGTCAATGACTCCAAGGCGCGCAGCATCCCTTCCATTTGAGGATTCGGCTGCGCGTCGCTCTTGGTCGTCGACTTGGATGGTTCCCGGTTGCCCTGATCCTGCACGGGGGCCTCGGCTCCGGAGAGATCGATGATGTGCGGATACTGCGGCGGATTGCGAACCGGCTTTTTGGCTGGTGGAGGAGATTGGGCGTTCCCCCACGCCGAAGGAAGCACAAGCAAGAAGAGAGCGGCAGATCGAACATTCATCGGAAATTCATCCTCTGTGGGCAGGTCGCCAATCTTTGCCGGAAAGCAATGGCTAACGCCCCCGCGGAAAGACCGGGACGCTGGCGTTGCCGTCCTGATCGAGCGCCTGCACGCCAAAAAAGTAGTCGTCCTTGGAGAGACCCGGCAGGATCACCTCCGTCGCCAATCCGACGTCGAGACTGCGCTGCCAAAAAGGCTGATACGTCTCTCGCCAGACGACGCGATAGCCCGCCAGATCAGGCTCGGTACCTAGCTGCCAAGTGAGGACGGCGTCGTACTGCTGACGCGCACTGCGGAAGGCGACACCAACGGGAGCGGCTGGCGCCAGCGCCATCCCGGCGAGTGCGCTGGCGTTGACCCGTGCAACCTGTGCAATATAGCCGAAATCGACCATCTCGATGACATCCCCAAACTGCTGTCCATTCTCCTGGCGGACACGTTGGTGTTGACGCGAGAAGTCTTCGTTGGGCTCGGTGAAGCGCACTGCCGGGTAGCCCGCTTGGAGGAAGGGGATGTGATCGCCTCCCCGTCCAAAGCGGTCCCGCCGGAAGACGAGGGTCACGTCAAAGGGGGAGAGGTAGCGCTCCGAGATCTCCTTGATGTAACGCGCAAGCTGTCGGGAGGGGCTGTCGTTCTCTCCTCCGACCGATTGGCGGAGACGCGCTTCGGCAGGAGTTTCGGCGGAGGGAACCCCTTCGGAGAAGACCCGGAGACGGGCATTGTCGCGAACGCCATTGCCCCCGAGGGTGTTTCCCACAATATCGTTGGTGATCATCGCGGTGATCTGAAGCTGCTTTCGCTTGGCCTCCTCGACCCAGTGGGTCGACCCGAGCAGGCCCTGCTCCTCCCCCGCGACCAGCAGGAAGACCAGGGTCGCGTCGAACTCATATTTCGACATGACGCGAGCCATCTCGAGCACAGCGGCGGTCCCGGAGGCATCGTCACTGGCGCCCGGCGCATCGCACTCGGCGTCTTCGTAAGGAAAGCAGATCGAGTCATAGTGGGCGGCGACCACCACGATCCGGTCCTTGGAGCTGGGCTGGCTCCCAGGAAGGGTGGCGACGACATTGACGATGCGGACGGCCTCCTTGACCCGGGCTGTCGGAGGCTGAAGAAAGGCGTCCTCTTCCACGACGAGCCGTCCTCCTGATTCCTGACGAACGCGTTCCAGCTCTTCCCGGATCCAACGACGTGCCGCCCCGATGCCGCGCACTGGATCCTCCTGGGAGCTGAGGGTGTGCCGGGTCCCAAATCCGACCAGCTTGCGCATCGATGCCTCGATCCGCCGGGCAGAGATTTCGCCGATGATCTTTCGAATCTGGGGGTTTTGTCGGTTGGTGATCTGGGCCTGTTGTGCCCGTGAAGGCGAAGGAATTCCCTGGAGCAGCAGAAGGCCAAGGGTGGGCAAGGCAATCAAAGACAGCCGGAACATCGAGGAGAAACTTCGACTGGCCGTCGCCTGCCTCATCCGGCGGTTTAAGCCACGCCACCGTTGTGGAGACCAATTGGTCATACTCTCTCTTCTCCTCCGATCTCCTTTGAATCAGATGATCGATTGATCAAATCGGCGTGCATCCCTCGTCCTTGCGAACGAGCAGACGAGCCCAGGGGCACAACCCGACGGGAGCCGATGCTGCCCGAACGACAAGCGCCGATTATAGGCGGCCCGGACCAATCAGAAAAGAGAAAGTTTCGTCGCCGCTCTGATTTCGAGGGAACGGGGAGGGGTTACGGCATCACCCGATAGACGATTCCCCGCCAGACAACGGTCACCGGGCGTAGCTGGAAATATTCGGCCAGTTCGGGATGCTCGCGAAGAACCGCGGCGTACTCCTCGCTTCCGGCGGTCAGGCGGACCGTACCACGAACCCGCAGGTTTCCGAAATAGAGGTCATCAACCCAAGTTCCGCCGGTGAGGTAGAAGGTTTTGTCGAGAATCCGTCGGGAGGGCGGAGAGGAGAGCCGTCCCGAGGGAGAGGAGAGAGGGGAGGGCTCCTTGCCCGACGCGATAAATCCAGAGACTCCCCGGGACAACTGGCCCCCCTGGGTGCGGCGCTCGGTTGGCACAGGGCTGTCTGATCCCGCCGACGACATCGGGTTGTCTCGCGATAGAGGGGGAATTCTTGTCGTCAGTTCCGACGACCGGGCAGTCCAGATATCTGAGATATCCGGACCAGGGGACCGCTCAAGGGTTCCGACGAGCGTCGGTTTCAGGATCGGAATCTCGGAGGAATGGAAAGATGCAGGGGGGGGCTCCTCTGCCAGCAGAGCGACCGAGTCCGCCTGATTGGCAGGGGGACGAGCCGCACGTGGGGCACGGCTCCCGGGTGCGCGCTCTTCGCGGGCAGAAGAGCCCGGGGACGCGGAACGACCGGGAGTTTGGGGTGGGACCACCTGGGCCACGTCCTTTGGCGAGGGCTCCACCGGGCGTCTGTCACTTGCGGCTGGAGCTGCTGTCGTCAGGGCTTCGGTACGGTTGGACTCACCGGAGGGAGTGCGCTGGGCCAGCTCGGTGCCGGCGATCTGTCTGTTGGAGCGCCCCGTGGGGAGCAGTTGCCAGCCAACAACCGCAACCACCAGGGCGACGGCAGTTCCGACGATTAGTGGCCTCGCACCGAAGGAACCTCCGCGCTCCCCTTGGAGAATCGACATCGCGCCCGCCAACTGATCCTTGATGCCCTGGTAGAGCGACTCCCACCAACGATCTGGTGCGGGGATCCGATCGCCCTGGTTGGGTGCCATCTCTCCGACCTCAGCCTCCCGCCAGACCCATTGGGTAAATTGGGTCAACTGTGTACGACAGAGGGTACAAACCGCCAAGTGGGCCTCGTATCTCTCCAGGCTGACTCCTGACAAGGCCCGTTCGAGGTAGGAGGTTGCCTGATCCGGGTCAAACCCCGGGCATACCTCTTTTGGAAGCGGCTCTCGACCAGCCCGCTGGCGAAGGTGTCGGCGCAGCAGGTGCTCAAATTCATAATCGGGGGGGGGTAATTCGCTTGTCACGGTACTTCACTTCTTTTTTTTGTCACCATCTGACAGAGAGGGCGATCGATCGTCCCCCTCTCACCCAAACGGCAGGAGTGGAAAAGGAGGGCCCCTCCATACGGCCCTCCACCAACGGGGCACTTCCCCTCGACTTTCCTGGCGTACCCAGGCTCATTCTGTTTCGCCTCGTGTTCCTTCAAGAATCGGCACAAGAATCGGCACTTGGCGGACTCGGATCAAATCCAGCACTCCCGACGAGAAGAACGGAGGGAATCAGGAAGCTTGCGGAAAAAGTCTTGGGGGTGAAAATCAGGGCGCACGGCGTGCTGCCGGGCCATTGACATCACGGAGAAGATCCCGAACATCGATCTCGGTCCGTGCCGCCAAGTGAAGACACTCGGCGACTTCGCGTCGACCCAGGCCGAAGTCGCGGGTGAGAATCTCTTCGGTGCGACGACGGACATCCTTCTGCGCACGGGCCAGCCAGCGGCTGATGGTGGCCTCGTGGACCCCCATCATCTGCCCAATTTCGCGAAGGGTCAGGTCGTCAAAGTAGTAGAACTGCAACAGCAGACGGGTGCGGGCGTCGGCGGTCGCGAGAGCCCGGGTGAGGGCGGTCTCGGTCGCCTTGCGCAGCCGCTGGTCCTCCAGCTCATCGGGCCGGGCGGGCGGAGAGGAGAGGATCCCGTTCGACTGAGCCGGTGAAGCCAGCAGAAGCCGGTCGAACTCCTCGACCTCTTCGACCTGTTCAAAGCGGGAGGTGAGCCGTTTACGGTCGATGAAGCATTGATAGACAACGGCACGCAGCCATCCGCCGAGGGAGCCGCGTCCCGAGTAGTGGGCAAACTTGCTCAGCCGGCGCTCTCCCTCCAAGCGGATACCGTAGAGTTCGCCGTAAACATACTGGACCAGCTCGTCGGCCTCTCCCTCATCTTTGGTCAAGGCTCGGGCCGCGCTCTGGAGAGGAGAGCGAAAGCGGGACTCGAAATCGAGCCACGCGCGCTCGTCTCCCGCTTCGCAGGCGAGGGCGTGGACCAGTTCCTCGGCGTGGAGTGAGGCGAGCAGGTCATCGGCCTCTGGCGTCGAAGGAGCGGGATGGATCGGATCAGAGCCCTCCCCCGGGTTCCTCTCCGTGCTCTTGTCCGCCCCCGTGGAACGGCTCAAGCTGCGCTGGAGAATCTGGATCACCCGGTCGGTAAACGCCTGCTCGGAGACCTGATATCGCTGCGCGACCCCCGCCCAGAGGGATCGGATCGTTCCGGCATGGTGCTGCAGAGGATCATTCACCATTCTTGATAGCTGCTCGATCTCGACCGATCTCTTTCGGCGAGGAGGATCTTTTCCCCTCTCCCATTCCCCAATCTCCGATTCCTGACCGGTCGGATGGGCAAAAGGAGGTTCTGTTCCCAGGTGCTGCGAACCGATCGAGGGGGTCGTACTCCTCGATCACGCGACAAATCACCTCATTTTATTCTCGCCCGGAGAGAAAAGATACCAGATCCAGCCCGTGGATCGAACTTTTCCACAGAACCAACCAGTCACGGCGCAGAGGCGGCCAACTGATCGGCCAAGGCACGGACGAGGGAGGCAAGAACAGGGCCATCGACGCGGTTGCCACGACGGGCAGCGACCCCGACGTGAAAGGCCCGCAGCCGCGGACTCTGGCAGAGGACCGCCATCGCCGCCGCGTCAACCCCTCCTCCAACAAGGATCGTGCGCTCGCCCGCGCGAGCCTGCCATTCCGTCAGTCGGTCCACCTTGTCCGGCCAGGGCGCCGGTCCCCCGCTGGTCAGAAAGGTGTCGATCTGGGGAAGAGGAGCGACCGCAGCGAGGGCGGATCCGGGATCGGGAAGGTCTTCGGTCGCGCGGTGGAGGGTCGCACGAAGCCCTGGGGCCACCTCCAGGATGCGCCCGAGCAGGGGGAGATCCAGAACTGGTCCGGGGGAGCGCAGGAAGCCCAATACCAGCCCCTCAAGATGAGGATGGGTGTCAGACAACGATTGAAGTGCGGCCGCCGTGCGACAGAGCTGGGCGATCTCATCCGGATCGACCACTTCGAACGCTTCGCGGTCACGCAACATGACGCGGACGGGAAGCGGGGTGGCGGCCAGAACCTCGCGAACCAGCTCGATCGGCGGGGTCAGCCCCCCCACCTCGTAGTGGCTGATCAACTCGATCCGGTCTGCACCGCCCTCCGCCGCGGCCATGGCATCCTCTACAGAACAGGCAATGACCTCCAGCAATGGGGACCTCTTTCGCGCCACTCGACCTCCCCCTCCTCTCGATGGGAGACCAGCCATTCCCGGCCTTCTCAATTGGGATTGACGATCGATTCGAAGCGACTCGCTCCCAATCCTCAGGGCTTTTCAGGCGGCTTCTTGCGAATCCGTTCGAGGATCTCCCGGAGTGTCTCCTTGACGCCGGGTTCTCTCTTCTCTGGGCCGGGCTCCTTCTTCTCAGGGGAGGCCGGCTGACCGGGAGCGTCGGCGGCCCCACCGAGGACCCGCTGCCGAAGATTGTCGAGAAGATTGGTTCGTGCACGCTTCCGCAGGATGGCGGCGTCGATTCCGAACGTGGGCTGCTGGAGGGGGCCAGAGACCTGCAGCGGAATGACCAGCGAATCCTTCTCGACAAAGAAGCTGCTGACGAGCCGTCCAACGGTGCCCTGCCCTCCGGTCACTGACGAGGACGACAGCACCCGACGGGTCAGATCGGGGCTGAGTTGGGTCAGCACCGAGTAGTCCATCCGCATCGGCTCGACCAACTGGAGACGTCCCTGCCCCGTCACCGAGAACTCCGGCGTCTCAATCTGGAGCCCCTCGGTTCGCAGTTGCCCCCCGCCAAAGGTGATGGTCGATTTCAGACTTCGAAAAGCGGTGCCGGCCCCCGCTGTCGGCAGATTGGCCAACTTGCCGAGCCGTTCGACTTGTGCCAGCAGATCGAAGCTGGTCAACTGGCCATCCCGAATCTCGACCTGCCCTGTGCCTGCCAGGGAGCGGGCCAGATCGGGACCTTCGGTTCCACGCGCGCGAAGGTCGAAGGCGCTGTCGAGCCTCCCTTGGATCAGCCGTGTCTGGCCGAGACTCCCTAGAAAGTTCTGGAGGTCGACATTGGTCAGTCGCCCCTTGACCGCCATTCCCGGAGGAGTAGTGGCTAGATCGAGGTGGAGTGCCCCCTGATATCCGCCCCCATAGAGCGAGAGGGCGAGTGGATCGAGGGTGAGGGTCTTGGGGCGATAGGCGAGCTGCCCCTGGAGATCAGTGGCATCGATCCCATCGAACTGCAACCGGCCGAGGACAAATCGTCCATCAACCGTCAGGTCCTCTGGAGCTCCTGCGCTGGATCCAGCCGATCTTCCCGCTGGTGGGAGCCCCATCAGCGACTGCCACTCGGAGAGAATCAGTTGGTCCCCCCGCAGATCGAAGCGAACCGCAGGGCGGGTGAATTGACGAACCTCCAACCAACCGCCGAGCGAGGTCGAGGCGATCTTCGCTTCAAACTGTTCGACCCGGGCCTGATCTCCCGTCAGGCGCAGATCGGCCTTGGCGATCTGGACGGGCTGCGTCCAACCCGTGGGCTGCAGCGAGGCCTGTCGCAGGCTGCCCTGACCCTCGATCGTCCAACTGGGCTGCTCCGTGGCGAGGATGGCATCGATCTCCGCGCGCAGACTGGCCTGGCCACTTCCCGTGAGCTGTGTCCGCACGCCCATCGACTCTGCAATCTGGAGCACATCCCCCAATTGGGCATTCTGGGTGTTGGCGTCCATCCGAAAACGGGGATGCTCCCGGTAATCGGCAAGGGTCAGTTCGTCGATCTCCAAGACGGAACGGGCACCGACGGAGGTGCGAAACGGCGTCACCGAGAGCAGGGTCGGATTGGCGAGCAGCGTCATTTGGCCCACCTCGATCGCTTGCGGCAACCCGGCCATCTCGAAGCGCAGGTCTCGCACCACCAGTTTTCCATCGAGCGCCGGGACAGGGACCTTCCCCCTCATCTTCAACGAGAGATCGGCGTTTCCCTGAATGCGTGTCCCGGCTGGCGGGCCAAAGCCAAAGGCAGGGGCGGCTTCGAGAAGGCTCCCCAACGCAACCTCTGAACCGTCAAGGGTCAAGTCGAGGGTCGGGTGATCGAGCAACTGCTTGACGCCCCCGCGCAGGCGGACCTTCGCCTTGCCCAGTGCGGCCTCTCCCTCGTCGATCTGCACGCGAACATCGAAGGGAGAGGCGGGAGCGGCTCCCTTGGCGGGCGGTGAGACCGCCATCGTCAGGTTGAATGTCAGCTCGAGGGGGAGGCGGGATGGCTCCCCCCAGGCGGCGAGCCGCACGTCTTCCGCGAAGAGGCTCCCCTTGGCACGCAGGGAGTCGGCCAAGCGCCCGGCGAGCGAGAGATCAAAGCTCAGGCGTCCGCGCCTGGCCGAAGTAACCCCGAAGAGGGCCTCCAATGCCGAGACCTCGACCTCCTGCAACTCCAGGGTCGCCTCGATCGGGGTCTCCTTCAGATCTTGCAGATCGATCGGGCCGGCCCTCCCTTGAACTTCGGCTCGCCCTCCATCCTCCCCCGGCATGGTCAACCCGACCGAAAAATCGAACGACTGACGGGGGGAGAATCCTTCCAATTCGACCGAGATTCGGTCATAGACCGCCTCGGTCGTCGGCTTGACCGAGCGGTCAATGAGGGTGAAGCGTCCTTCCTCGACGGCCAGATCGAAGGGAGGCAGGGACTCCTGGGCCTTGGGCTCGCGAAATGGCTGGAGAGTACTCCAATTCCAGACCGCTTGCCGATCTCTCACCTCCTTGATGAGGACGACGGCCGGCTGGCGCAGGGTCAGCCCGCTCAACTGCGGCTTGCCACGCAGGAGGGAGCGAAGCCCGACCTGCAACTCGACTGTTTGCGCGGAGACAAACTGCCCAGTCGCGAACGAGGGATCCTCGGCAATCATCACCTCTTCGGCCCGAACCGTCACGCGCGGCCAGAGACGCAGCGAAAGGCGGCCCAGCTCGACCGGACGCCCCACCTGTCGCTCGATCTGCGCGAGGATCTGCTCTCGATAGACGCCACCGTTGAGATCGACCAACCGCGGCACCAGCACGGCCGCCACGCCCCAGACCAGGGCGATCAGTGCGACCCCTCCAATCCCTATTTTGAGGAAGGTCGACCCCACCAGCAGACGACCCCAACGGGAATCACGCCACGCTTGCCAGCCTTTGCTGTCGAATGGGGAGTTCATCAGAAGGCCCTCGGGGAGAGTGAAGACGAAGAAGCGTCCACTGCCGGGATGGACGAGAGGAGGTACTGGTCGATCCAGCGGGCGACGACACGCTCATCGGTTGGTCTGGAGAGGCTCGCCAGGGCCTGCTCGACTACTGGCGCACCCATCCGCTCGCGACGATCCGCCAGCACAGTCGCGAGATACGCAGCAGAGAGCTCAGGGTGGGCTTGGATTCCCAGCATGCTCGTGCCGATCCGGTAGAAGGCCATTGGACAATGATCTGTCCCACCGAGCGACGCCGCCCCTTCCGGCAGGCGGACGACTTGGTCCTGATGCAGGTAGAGGAGGTCGAGCGTCGATTGAAACGGCTCCATCCACACTTCGGAGCAGGTCACGGTCAGCCGGTGAACGCCGCCGCCCCAGCCCGTCTCTGCCTTCTCGACCCGCCCCCCGAGTGCTTGGGCGATCGCCTGGTGGCCAAAACAGATTCCCGCCGTCGGAACCCGCGCCTGCCAGAGCTGACGGATCCAGTCGAGCAGCTCTGCGACCCACGGCAGATCTTCGTAGACGGAGGCTCGGGAACCGGTAATCAGACAGAGATCGAACTCGTCGATTGAGCTGGGGAACTGGCCCGCCTGCAGATCGTAGACGCGCCAACGGAGAGTTCCGTGCGCAGCTCCGAACTGACCGAAGCGGGCAGCGAAGAGCGCGGGATAGTCCTCTGACACCCCCGCGAAGCGATCCTCGATGTGGTCACACATGAGCAGGCCAATGCGCATGCCACCCTCCCCAACCTCCCCGACCTCCATCTTTACCATTGAGTCCTCAGGTGATAGGACTTCAGTCGCGTGAACGGCTGAAACCCGAAGCGGGAGAGAGTACAGCCGCGCCCCGAGTCTTTGAGTCCAGTCCAAGCCAGCGCCGGGTCGAGATAGTCGCAGCGGTTCATGTACCACGTTCCCGTCTCGATGCGGTCGCCGATCGTCAGCGCCGCCTCGGGATCGGTCGTCCAGACAGAGGCGGTCAAACCGTAGCGGCTGTCGTTCATCAGGTGAATCGCCTCCTCGTCATTCCGAACGGGCATCACCCCGACAACGGGTCCGAAAGTCTCCTCGGTCATGAGAGACATCGAGTGGTCGACTCCGACCAGCACTTGGGGAGCCAGGTAAGGGGTGCCTTCTCTGGCCGCCGGGAAGAGAGCCGGATCGATGAGGGGGCGTGCCCCTTTGGCGATCGCCTCCCGCAGCTGCGCGCGCACTTGGTCGGCCGCCTCGGTGCGAACCAATGGTCCGAGGGTTGTCGCCGGAATCGGCGGCTCGGTTGATGGCGGATCCGCTTTG
>JBMUAP010000072.1:0-9910 GCA_049454155.1 Blastocatellia bacterium | reverse complement strand
GCGCGGGGCTGATCGAGGGAGTCGATCCCTACACGGGGGCGGCGTATCGAGAGCGGACGGGGCAGGTGGCAGAGGCCTTCGGCTTCGAGGAGATCGCGAAGGGGAGGCTCGAGGGGCGCAGGTACGACCTGATCGTCTGCAGTTTTGCCTTGCATCTGGTGGGTCCGTCCTGGTTGCCGGGGCTGCTCTACCGGCTGGGCACGATCTCGCCGCACCTGCTGGTCCTGACACCGCATCAGCGCCCGGGGATCGATCCGGCGTGGGGGTGGATTCTGCGGGAGGAGATTCGGCGGCAACGGGTGCGTGCACGGATCTACGATTGGCAGCGTTCAAGTGAGGAGAGCGAGGGGGAAGAAGATGGCGCAAGCGAGGGCGTCCCTGCGGGAGCGATTTGAGGAGTGGACGGGGCAACCGGCTCGGGTCTTCTCGGCACCGGGCCGGGTCAACTTGATCGGGGAGCATACGGATTACAACGACGGGTTTGTCCTGCCGATGGCGCTCGACCGACGAACGTATGTCGCGGCGGCGCGACGAGAGGACGGAGTGATCCGTTGCCGCTCGACGGGCTATGCGGAGGAGGTCGAGTTTGCCTTGAGCCCGGAGGGGAGGCCGGCGCAGGATTGGGCCAACGTCATCCGCGGGGTGGCGACGTGCCTGCTGCGGGAAGAGTACCGGTTGACGGGGGCGGATCTGTTGATCGAGAGCGAGGTCCCGATCGGGGCGGGGCTCAGCTCCTCGGCGGCGTTGGAGGTGGCGACGGGGTTGGCGTTGCTGCGGCTGGCGGAAGAGCCGGTCGATCCGGTCGATCTCGCGCTCGTTTCGCAACGGGCGGAACAGCAGTTTGCAGGGACCAACTGCGGCATCATGGACCAGTACGTTGCCGCGCTCGGGGTCGAGGGCCACGCGCTGCTGATCGACTGCCGGAGCCTTGAGTACCGGGCAGTGCCGCTCGATCTGCGCGAGACGCGGGTGGTCATCTGCAATTCGATGGTGCAGCACGAACTGGCATCAGGGGAGTACAACCGGCGCCGGGCGGAGTGTGAGGAGGGGGTGCGGCGATTGGCATCGTACCTGCCGGGGATCCTCGCGTTGCGGGATGTTGAGATCGAGGCGTTCGACCTCTACAGCGGTTCGTTGCCGCCGGTGATTGCGCGGCGCTGCAATCACGTGCTGACGGAGAACGCGCGGACGCTCGAGGCGGTGGCGGCGCTCGAAGCGGGGCAGTTCGAGACGGTTGGGCGGTTGATGGTCGCCTCGCACGAAAGCCTGCGGGAGGACTATGAGGTGAGCTGCCCCGAACTCGACCTGCTGGTGAGGATTGCGGTGAGCTGCCCGGGTGTCTACGGAGCGCGGATGACGGGTGGCGGCTTTGGAGGCTCGACGGTCCAGTTGGTCCGGGCCGAGGCGGTCGAGCAGGTCTGCGCGACGATCGCGGAGCGTTACCGGGTTGAGACGGGGCTCACGCCGGAGTTTCTTGTTTGTCATGCGGGGGGAGGAATGGGGGAAGAATGGAGAATGGAGAATGGAGAATGGAGAATGGGGGAAGGGGCGAGGGGTGAGGGGTGAGGGAAGAGGCTCACACGAAGGCGCGAAGGGGGAAGAGAGCGAATCAGGTACGAACCGGGAATACGGGAATGTCCACCCGCTTGTAAATCTTCGCGTCTTCGCGGCTTCGCGTGAGAAAAAAGAACTGGGCCCGCATTGTCGAAGATCATTCAGAGGGGAGAAGGGATGTCGAGAAAGAGCGGCAACCGAAGAGCCGACGGGCACTGGGCCTTCCGCGTGGGGCGATCCAGATGGGTTCGGCTGGTCACCGTCATCGGGTGGCTGCTGACGGGTTGGTCACTCGCGGGAACGGTCGGGTTCTCCCAGCCGCCGACGGCCAGCACGCCGGCTCAGCCTTCGCAGGGCCAGTTCGACTGGGAGCGGGCGGTGTCGCTCTACAAGCAAGGGCAGTATCGCCCAGCGATTGGGGAGTTCCAGGGAGTGCTGACGGAGCACCCGACGCACGCCGACAGTTGGAAGTTCGTCGGGCTGGCCTATCTGGCCCTCGAAGCGCCAGCGGAGGCGATTCCGGCGCTGCAACGGGCCTTTGAATTGAAAGAGCAGCAGGAGCGGATCGACCCATCGCTCCGCCGCGCGCTGGCCGAGGCCCATCTCGCCGAGCGGGGGTATGCGCAGGCGCTGCCGCATCTGGAGTGGTTGACCGGGACCGTCGCCACCCGGGGACCAGAAGGAGAGCGGGCTGGGGACTGGTACCTGCTCGGACTGGCCTACGCGGGGTTGGAGCGGGGGGAGGAGGCGACGCGGGCGCTCGACCGGGCGCTGACGCTCGACCCAGGCAATCTCGCGGCGCTCCAGTTTCTGGCTGGCCGGTCGATCCGGGAAGGGCGGCCGACGGAGGCGATCGCGCGATTGCGGATGGGGCTGGTGACGGCACCGAAGCAGGCAGAGTTGTGGGGCCTCTTGGCGGAAGCGCTCCTCCGCCAAGCCTCCGAAGTGCCGGACGAGAAGGCGCGCGGACCGCTGCTCGAGGAGGCGATCCGCAGCGCGACGACGCTGACCTCGCTGCGCGAGGAGGCGGCGGCCTTCGAGCTGCTCGGGCGTGCCTATCTGGCAGCGGGCCGCTATCCCCAGTCGGAGAGAGCGTTGACCCGCTCGCTGCAGGGCAATGAACAGCCGGGAGCGAATCTCTACTTCCAACTGGGCTATGTCTTGGTCCAGCTCAAGTCGTGGAAGCGGGCGATCGAGATGCTGACTCAAGCGGATCAACTGGCACCACAGCAAGTGCCGACGCTCTCGCTGCTCGGCTTCGCCTACGAGAACGAACGACGGTATCCCCTCGCCTACGAGACCTACCGACGCGCCTACCTGGCTAGCGGCGAGACGGACGCGGACCTCCAGCGGAGCTTCGAGCGGCTGAGCCCCCTTCTCTCCCCGCCCCAGAATTGACGGAAGCAGACCTCCTCAGATCCGCGTGGCGGCGATCTCTGATTTGTTGTCGCGGGGCGAATCGATTATGCTGACATCTCCCGTTGGAATCCAATCCGAACCTGTTGAAGGGTGAAGCGAATACACCCGGAGGGAACGTCACCGTGCAGATCTTCAAGCAGATGTCCAAACGATTGCTTCGTCAGAAGGGGAGCCGTCACCTGATCATCGGGGGATGCTTCCTCGTCCTCTTTGCGCTGCTGCTCGGCCATCGCCAAGCGGCGGGACGGGTCGAAGAGGCCGGTTCGGTCGAGAAGATCTACCGGGGCTATCTGGTGGCCATGGAGAAGGTCCGGCAGCACCACGTCGAAGAGGTCGGATACGAGCAGATGACGACGGCGACGATCCTGGGGATGCTGCGCACGCTCGACCCTCACTCCAACTTCTACGACCGGAAATCGTTCGAGGAGATGCGGCTCGAGCAGCGCAGTCAGTACTATGGGATTGGGGCAACGATCCAGCAGCGCTTCGGGGGCGTCTTCATCATCGAGCCATTCCGGAACACGCCAGCGCTGCGGGCGGGGCTGCGCTACGGGGATCGGATTGTCGCGATCGATGGGAAGCCGGCGACCGACTGGGATTCGGACCGGGTGCGCGACCACCTGCGGGGGGAGCTGGGAACACGAGTGGCGGTGACGGTCGAGCGTGTCGGGCTGGCCGAGCCCTTGACGGTGACGATCGAGCGGGGCGCGGTCGATCTCCCCTCGATCTCGGGGACCTTCCTGGTGGCGCCGAAGATTGGGTATGTGGCGCTCTCGCGCGGGTTCCACTCGACCACCTCGGATGAGTTGAGCAGTTCGATCGAGAAGTTGAAAGCGGCGGGGATGAGCTCATTGATCCTCGATCTTCGCGGAAATCCGGGGGGCTTTCTCGACCAGGCGATTCGGGTAGCGGACAAGCTGCTGCAGGAAGGGCAGACGATCGTCTCGGTGCGGGGACGCGAGGGGCGAACGGCGACACGGGACTGGGTCGCGGAGTCGGGCTCACCGGAGACCTTCCCGATTGTCGTGCTGATCGACGAGAGTTCGGCCTCGGCCTCGGAGATCGTCGCTGGAGCGGTCCAGGATCACGATCGGGGATTGATCATCGGAGAGCCCAGCTTCGGGAAGGGGCTGGTCCAGACGATCTTTCCGCTGCGGAGCGGGGCCGGGCTGACGCTGACGACGGCGCGGTACTACACGCCGAGCGGTCGCCTGATCCAGCGCGACTATTCGAGCGGGTCGGCGTACGAGTACATCTTCCGGCGCCAAGCCGGGAAGGAGGCGACGGAGGCGCCGGCCGCGCCGGCAACCTACCAGACGAGCCTTGGCCGATCGGTCTTTGGGGGAGGAGGGATCACGCCGGACCTGCGGGTTGAGTCGGAGCAGATCACGGCCGAGCAGGGGCGCCTCTGGACGACCGGGCTCTTCTCCTTCGTGCGCCAGCTCTTGGGCGGGCAGGTCCCCGGGGCGTCGACCTTTCGGCAGGGGGCTCTCCAGTTGGACCACGAGCCCCAGGGAGGCGAACTGCCGGTGAGTGACGCAGTGATGGAGGCTTACCGTGCGCACCTGCGCCAGTTCATGCAGGACAACCCGGCGCTCGGGTTGACCGAGGAGATGGCGACGACGCATCACGAATGGGCGCGACGGAAGATCCGGGAGGAGGCCCTCCTCGCCTTCTACGGTGCAGACAAGCAGCGACAGATGACGACAGAGACCGACCCCCAACTCCAGCGCGCGATCCAGGAGATGCCGCAGGCGGCCCAGCTCGCCACCCGTGCGGAGCTGGCCCGCAAACAGGCGCGTCGCTGAGGGGGCGGCCCTCTCTGTCAGCTACCCTGGATCCGCTGGCGTGGCCTCTCTCCGCTGATGTCGCTGGTAGAGATAGGAGATCAGCAGGAGGGTCCCGCCGAGCACCAGGAACGAGAAGATCCGGTAGAGCTGGCCGAGCCCAGAGAGGTCGAAGAAGAAGACCTTGACGATCGTTGCCAGCATCAGCCCCAGGCCAAGCACCCGCAGCCATCTGTCAGCTCTTCCAATCCCGATGCCGATCATCGCTCCAGCCTGGAGGGCGTAGAGGACAGAGAGGAGCAGCTCTCTTCCGAGCGTGGCATCGAAGGCGGGAAAGAGGGAGAGGGCCTCGAGGCGCGCGAGAAGGGGCCCCTGCACCTCGAAGCGCAACCCGATGAGCAGGACGAGCTGGCCGAGAGTCAGGAGGGCGGGGGGCACGACGCGTCCCTCCCAGTGCTGGAATGCCTCTCGGTGGCGTCGGCCGGCGCGATAGGCGAGCAGCAACGCGGTGGCCAGCCCAGCAAAGGCTGCAAAGAGTGGGTTGAAGAGCGGCCATTGCCAAGCGGCGAGGGTGCCGTGCCCGCCGTGGCCAAGCAGGATCCCGCCGGCGCTGACGAGCAGCCCTGCCCCGATCAGGCGCGGCAGCCTTCTTCCACCAACAATCCCCACGATCAGCAGCCCTCCGCCACTGAGGCTCCAGAGGAGGCCCAGCAGGCTGGTCTTCCAGGTCTCCAGCCAGAGAGTGCCCTCCTGTGTCTCCCACAAAGGATCGAGAAGCACCCGGAACTGATCGATTCGTTGGTCAAAGTAGTCGGTCGTCTCGAGGGATAGCCAGAGCGTCGCCAGCAAGATGGCGCACAGCAGCGGGAGGCCTCTCCAGAGATCCCCTTCCCATCGATCCTGGGTCGTCGGAGGTGGCGTCGAAGACCAACGGCGTGCCGCCCAGGCTGCCGTCAGCAGGCTGGCGAGCAGGGCGACCATCGAGCCTCCCCGAAGATTGAAGATCGGGGTAAAGGGTGCCTCTTGTCCGGTGGAGTAGGCGGCCGCTGAGAGATCGATCCCGATCCAGTGGGCGATGGCGACCAGCAAGACGAGGCCCGCCGCGACCCGCGTCAAGCGGCGCCCGGTCGACCATCCCAAGATTGCCAGGACGGCCCCTTCGACGGCCCACCCGATGGTCACCCACTGCTGGTCCCACTGGATCGGCAGGGCCACAGTCCAGCAGAGCACGGCCAAGCCCGTCAGTGCCCGCTGGAGGTAGCGGTCGCGATCCTCCTCCCATCGCCTCACCAAGCGGCCCAACCCGAAATGGAAGAGGCCAAGGACGACGGCCATCGTCCCCTGCCAGCCACTGTAGTCCGCCGCGAGCAGCTCGTGGAGGGCCAGGCCGTAGATCCCTCCATTGGCGAAGAGCAGCAGGCCATCCCACTGGCTCGCCGTGGATCTTCGGGCGAGGAGCGAGACGACCGGGACAAAAGCGAAGACGAGAAAGAGCAGCGTGAAGAAGAGGAGTGTCTCGGCGAACTTCTCCGCGGCATACCAGGTGACCCACCACGCGCCGCTGACGAAGACGGTCCCGCCAAAGGCCAGCCATGCGAGGACCGGCCAGCGTCGCCAATGCGCCACTGCCAGCACGCCGAGGTCGAGCAGGAGCAGGTAGCTGAAGAGGACGGTCCGATTCTCCTCGCCGGTCGAGAGGAGGAGCGGGGTCAGAAACCCGCCGATCAGGCCGAGCACCGCCATGGCCAGCGCATTGTTCCGGACGGAGAGGAGCACGGAGAGGATCGTCACGCCGGTCATCAGTAGAAAGGCGGTCTGGGCGCCGATCAAGCCGTAGAGCACCGAGGCCGCTTGGATCGTCAGGTAGAGGATGGCAATGCCCCCTCCCGAGAGCCCCTGACCGTAGTGGCGATAGCCGCGCCGCGCCATCCGCTCGCCCCAGACCAGCAAGGCCGCTCCGCCGGCGCCAGCAAGCAGGACCCGCGCGAGCGGCCCCATCCATTGATGCTCGATGGCGTACTTGAGGAAGAAGCCGATCGAGAGGATGACGGCGACCATCCCGATCCGGTTGAACCAGTTGCCCCCGACGGCCCGCTCAATCTGCTCCCACCCGATCCCCCTGCCCTGTCGCGGTGTGACCTCCCCGGGCGACCTCTCGACGGCGGGACGCTCGGCCGCGGCAGTCGGCATTCGCGGCGGGAGCGCCGGGCGGTCTGCCAAACGCTGCTCCATGGCGTAGAGGCGGACGATCTGCTGGCGGAGGATCTCCTCCAGTTCGGCGACCCGTCCCTGGAGCTGCTCGAGGCTGCCCCCAGCCCCGTCAAGCGGGGCGGTCGGGGCGACTGGGACCGGCTCCTCGCCCTCCACCGGGGAGGAGCCGACTGTGGGCCATTCATCATTCGACAAGGGAGATCACCTCCTGCGTTCGATCCACTCTGGTCAAGAATCGGGGGATCAAATCGGAACGGTCAGTCCGGGCGCTTCGCGCATCGTTCATCCTGGGCAGGGAATGGTACAATCCGGGATGCGTCAGGGTGATGATCGGGACCGATCAGACACGCCCACCAAGGCGAGGAGAGGAGGGCTCCTCCCCAGACGGCTCGGAAAGTGCATCCCCTCCCTGCCCCATTCATCGCCTGACTGGTGAGGAGGTCACCACCCCCTATGTCCGATCCATCATCTCCCAACCCCTTACCGGGTCCCCTGCCTGGTCCCTTGCCCGGACCTTGGACCGAGACGACGCTGCGTGTGCGCTACGCCGAGACCGATCAGGCGGGGGTCGTCTACCACTCCAACTATCTGGTCTGGTTCGAGGTCGGTCGGGTCGAGCTCTGCCGCGCCTATGGGTTCAACTACCGCGACATGGAGACCGAGGCCGATTCCCTGCTCCCGGTCACCGAAGTCCGCGCGACCTACCGCCTGCCAGCTCTCTACGACGACCTGATCCAGGTTCGCACGCGCCTGCTGACGCTGCGCAGCCGCGCCGCCTCCTTCGGCTACGAAATCCGCCGCGCCACCGATGGCCAGCTCCTCGCCGAGGGCGAGACGCGCCACATGGTCATCGACCGGCAAGGCCGCGCACGAACGTTTCCGTCCCGCTACGCGGCCTTTCTGCGACAACCGATCGAGGACCGGACGACTACTGCTTGACCCGGTTGGGTGGAATCGGAATCGGCTGGTTCTCTCCCTCTCCGCCGCCAAAGACTTCGCGGAAGGCCCCAATGCTCGAGAGGACCGAGCTGGTCTCGACCGGCATGAAGACGACCTTGGAGTTGCTCGATCGGGAGAGATCACGGAGCGACTCGATGTACTTCATCATGATGAGGTATTGGGCCGGGTTGCCCTGTCCACCGGTGATTCCCTGGGCGATCATCCGAATCGATTCGGCTTCGGCGGTTGCCGCCGTCAGCCGGGCCGTCGCCTGCCCCTCGGCCTGGAGGATGGCCGACTGCTTCTCGCCCTCGGCCCGGGTGATCGAGGCCTGCTTCTCCCCCTCGGCGCGGGCAATCGCCGCCTGCTTCTCGCCTTCCGCCTGCAGGACGACCGCGCGCCGGTTGCGCTCTGCCGTCATCTGCTTCTCCATGGTGATGCGCACATCCTCCGGTGGGTTGATGTTCTTCAGCTCGACCCGCGTCACCTTGACGCCCCACTTGTGCGTCGCATCTCCGAGAATCCCGCGCAGTTTGTTGTTGATCGTGTCGCGTGAGGAGAGCGCGTGGTCAAGGTCCATCTCCCCGATGACGTTGCGCATCGCCGTGATCGTCAATTGAATGATGCCGCCGACCAGATCGTTCACCTCATAGACCGATTTGGTCGGGTCCGTGATCTGCCAGTAGATGACCGAATCGACGAGGATCGTCACGTTGTCGCGGGTGATGACCGGCTGCGGGGGGAGGTCGGTGAACTGCTCGCGGAGGTCGATCTGGGTGATCGCCTGGCGTTGTCCGGACCAGAAGACGGACCGCGCTCGCTCAAAAAAGGGAATGACCACCTGGAGGCCGCTCGTCCCCAGCCGATCGAACTTTCCCAGACGCTCAATGAGGATGACGCTGGCCTGGGGGACAATGCAGATCGTCTTCGCCGCAACGAAGAGCACCACCATCGCGACCACCAACAATGCGATCACCGTCTCCATTTCGCTCCTCCTGTCGTTGATCCAACAAACACACTTGCCTGCCCAGGCCGATTCCCGCCTCAAAAGAGGGGCTGGCGCTGGGAGACCCGCCGGACATAGATCGAGTTGCCTTCGAGTCGCTCGACCTCGACCAGCTCCCCTTCGGTGAGGGGTGACTCGCCATCGACGGGGTAGGCCGCCCAGACGGCACCGTAGACCTTGACGGCCCCTTCCTGCAGGGCGCCCTGACTCGGCTCGACGACCGTCCCCGTCTGGCCAATCATCGTCTCAACGCCGGTCAAATAGGGTGTCCCCTCCCGGCGCCGGTTGAGAAACCGTTCGAAGATGGTGCGTGAACCCGCCAGCAGGGCGAGCGAGACGCCGAGAAAGATGACGAGTTGGGCGGCGATTCCTCCCCATCCAGTCGCGGCCATCAGCCCTGCCACGAGAGCTCCCACCGCAAACCAGAGCAGAAAGAACCCGGGGGTCAAGACCTCCCCTACCAGAAAGACTGCCGCCAAGAGAATCCAGACCAGCCAGAGGTATGCCATATTCCTTCCTGGAAGAATCGATTGACGGGGCCAGCGCCCCACGCACCTTTCTCGTCTTCGGGTCCGGCCGAAGAGAGCACTCCTATGCTATCGCAGACGAGCGATGGGTACCAATCAGATTCTGCCTCCTCGCTCATCCTGTCAGTTGGAGGAGGAGCGGGCCACGTCTACCCAGGGTTGCACCCTGGGCTGGTATGCGGCGCCCCGTTGGGGCGCTGGTGGAAATGCCCCCTTTTTGGCACGAAATGTCCAAAGTCCAGATGGCCAACGCGTTGGCCATCTCACGCCGGGTGATCAGTGGGCATGATCATCACAGTGGAGTCGTTCCGCAGTCAGGCTGAGGGGTGGATCCGGCGATAAGGGGGGCGGGATGAACGCCCGATACTCTTCACCAGCGACCGTGCTACTGACATATCTTCCTGATCGGTGGCCAGGCACCATTTCCTCCTCCTTGCGAAACTTTGTTTAGTTGATCCGTTACTTAT
>JBMUAP010000071.1:0-9930 GCA_049454155.1 Blastocatellia bacterium | reverse complement strand
GATATCGCAAGGGGGGGCAAGACGGAAGATCGGGTTCTTCTGGATGCGACGATCTCCTCCTTGCTGGTCAAGTTCCGGCAGCTCTCCGATCAAGACCGGAGCGAGATGACCATCCTGCTCAAAGCGCTCGATCGCGAGATCGAGGATCGGCTCCAGAAACACTCTGCGTAAGGTCCGTCTAAGCTCTTCTTCCGGCGTGTTGCGACCCTGCCAGCTCTCAGCGGGATCACCTTGGTAGTCCCCCACCTTTGACTGCCACCTCGTCCGCTTGGGGAGCCGTTATCGTGGATCGATTTCCTGCTCTTCGGCCCATCGAATCAAATCTTCCTGAGAGAGGGTCAGGATCTTTCCGGTCACGGAATTGATCACCTGAATCGCTCCTGTCCGCGGAGTGATCTTGAGTTGATAAAGTCCAGACTGGTCCATTGAATCAAGCCTGATCGAATGGTCTTCGATTGGTTCGCCACCCTTTTGGTTCGGAAACCAAGGATCCATCTCGGGTGAGGTGGGACGAACAGCTCTTGGCCCACTCCTGGATCCAGAGGATGACCCATTCGTCTGTTCTGCGTATTCAAGGACCGCCTGGACCAGCTCGGTCAGGAAAGACCTTACTTCATCGGATTCCTGCTCGTGATGAATCACCTGCAAGATCGATTGCCTCAAATTCTCAAAACATTGTTCGAGTGGAATCAGGCTGACGTTCGAAGAAGAATACTTGGAAGACATAGGCACTCTTTCAGTTGGCTGTTCAACGCTTGGCTGTTTGTTGGCGGCGTCTTGGAAATAGCCCCCCCCTATTTCATCAATATCTCAAAGCACTTTCAGCTCTAAGAAAATTTCATCAATGAATTTTTCTACGAAATGCTTGAATTGAAGAATTGATCGTTTTTTAATACCACACAACGCCCGAATACCACTTTCAATTCACACTCGCAATAACATTTCATTAATAACAGAAAAAGAAGGACACGCCACCACCCAAGCAGGTGGGAAACCCGTGACCAAGGGGACAACGATTCGTGGGGGAGAGACAAGAGTGGGCGGGGGAGGAGCCCCCGCCGTACCGTGACTGGACAGACTAGAGAGAAGAAGCCATCTACTTCTGGAGAGGGAGACGCGTCTCGAGCTGATTTTCGGCGGGTTCGATGGAGCGCCGATGAGCCTCGGCCAGCCGACGAAGTTCGGCCACAACCTCGGGATGCTGGGCGGCGACATCGAACTTCTCGGAGGGGTCGTGATCGAGTTGATAGAGGAGCGGGGGATCGTGTTCGACGATCGGGTCGGTTCCGTACTCGGACTTGGTCAGGAAATGGGCTTTGAAAGCGCCGTGTCGAATGGCGAAGAGTTTCGATCCACGCCAGTAGAACATCGTTTGGCGAGGACTGGGACCCTTTCCAAGAAGGACAGGAGAGAGGTCGACGCCATCGAGTGGCCGATCGGAAGGGGCAGGCGCGCCGACGAGAGAAGCAAACGTGGGAAGGAGGTCGAGGGTCGAACCGAGATCGGTCACTACCCCCGGACGAACGGTCCCAGGTTGCCAGATGAGGGTTGGCTCGCGCATGCCACCTTCAAAAGTCCCCCCCTTGGCACCACGCAAAAGTCCAGCCGATCCGCCCTGTTGATCGAAGAGGGCCCACGGTCCATTGTCGCTGGTGAAGACGACGAGGGTGTTGCGATCGAGCTGCAGACGTCGCAGGGTATCGAGAAGGCGGCCGACGTTGGCGTCGAGCTCCTCAATGACATCGCCATAGAGTCCACGCTGGCTGCGCCCGGCAAACTCCGCCGTTCGGAAGAGGGGCATATGGGGCATGGAGTGGGCAAGATAGAGGAAGAAGGGGCGACGGCGATTGGCCTCGATGAAGCGGATCGCCTCATCGGTGTAGCGTCGCGTGAGGGTCGTCTGCTCGGCCGGCCGCTCAACCACCGCTTCGTTGCGCATCAGCGGAACATTCCAGTACTCGACGCGCGGATTCATCATCCGCTCGCGTCGCTGCTGGGCGTTGGAGACCTGCGCGACAAAGTCCATGTCGTTGGAGTAGGGGATACCGAAGTAGGAGTCGAAGCCCTGGCGCATCGGGAGATGCTGCGGCTGAAAGCCAAGGTGCCATTTGCCGATAGCCGTCGTCGCGTAGCCTTTCCCTTTGAGGATCTCAGCGATGGTGATCTCCCGATCGGGAAGCCCCCCGGCCGAGTCCGGAAAAAGGACCCGTCGGGTATCGGAGTACATGCCGCTGCGAATCGGGAGGCGAGCGGTGAGCAGAGCGGCCCGGCTCGGGGTGCAGACGGAATCGGCAGCGTAGAAGCTGGTCCAGCGCTGCCCCTCGGCGGCCATCCGGTCGAGGTGCGGCGTGCGGATCGTCGGGTTGCCAAAGCTGCCCAGATCGCCATAGCCAAGGTCGTCGCAGAAGATGACGACAAAGTTGGGACCACCAGGGCGGCTGGTCTGAGCGATGTGAGAGGGGGTCGAGGAGAGAATCCCCACCAACAGAACCAGGAGCAGAATCGAGCGTGCCATCGAGAATCCTTTCCAATCTGAATGCCGAACGGGAGGAGTCGCCCAGGCGGGGCGGGCTAATGGGATCAGGGACGCGAAGGGCGCGCGCCTGAGCGGGGTCGTTCGGTCGGGCGCTGCCAGGGAACGGCCCCGGCCCGCTGGAGGTGGAGTTGGAGCGCCGCGGTCAGATCGCGAACCAACTCGGACTCACTTGCTGACCGGTCGGTCGTCTCGCGGGGGTCATCCCCGAGGTGGAAGAGCTGCATCGGTTCGAAGGGGCTGTTGTGGAGCAGCTTCCACAGACCGCGCCGCACCGCATAGTAATCTTGTCCACGATAACGGGCGCCACCCTCGCGTCTCATCCAGAAGAGGTCACGGGTTGGTGCCACGCCCTCCTTGCCGAGCAGAGCCGGCAGGAGCGAAACGCCATCGACGCGGCGATCGACCGGTGCGCCGGCCGCTTCGCAGATCGTCGCGTAGAGGTCCATCGTCAACCCAACCCGCGCCGACTCGGTTCCAGGCGCGATCTGCCCCGGCCAAGCGGCGATCAATGGAACGCGAATGCCCCCTTCGTAGAGATCCTGCTTCGCCCCCCGGTACGGACCATTGTTGGCGTCATAGTTGAGGACGCCCCCGTTGTCGCTCGTCATGAGAACCAGCGTCTTCTTGTCGAGCCCGGTCGCTTCGAGGGCGCCGAGCACCTCGCCAATCCCGTGATCCATGTGCTCGATCAGCGCCGCGAGGGGAAGCCGCTTGGCACTCATCCCTGGTTCACGTTGGCGCACCTTCTCGACCCACTCGGCAGGGGGCTGAATCGGATCGTGGGGGGCGTTATAGGCAAGGTAGAGAAAGAAGGGATCCGCTTTCCCCTGTCGCGATCGAAGGTAGTCGACTGCCCAGGCGGTAAAGAGATCGGTCGCGTGCCCCTTCGGCTCGATCACCTGCCGGCCAGAACGCATGTAGTTCTGGCCGTGGCGGAGATGGGTGTAGTAATCGTCCATCATATCGCCGGGGGCGGTCAGTCCGAGATGCCACTTCCCGACGATCGCCGTGTGGTACCCCGTCTGTCGCAGGACTGCCGGCAGCATCTTCGCTCCAGGGGTGAGCCACCCCCAGCTATTGTCAGGATGGGTCCGAATGACGCCCGGAACCCCGGCCAGATCGGGATACTGCCCCGTCATGAGCGCCGCCCGGGATGGGGAACAGACCGGCGCGTTGGCATAGAACTGCGTCCAACGAGTTCCCCGCTTCGCCAATGCGTCGAGGTGCGGGGTTCGCAGATCTCCCGCGCCATAGACGCCCAGATCTCCAAACCCGAGGTCGTCGACCATGATCACCAGGACATTGGGGCGGCTCGCCGGCTGGGCAGCCACTTCCAACGGTACCATCGCCGAGGCCAAGATCAAGCTCCACAAAAGGGTGGCCATCTTCATTCTTCTTCTGCTCCTCTTCTACTTCTTCGTGGATTGGAGACCCACGCAGCTGCCCCTCCACCTCCATCGACGAACGAGCGGGGCGAAAGGGCAGCCACTCGATAGATCAGAAGATCAGCTTCAGCGCGAACTGGACGACGCGTGGCTGATTCGATTGCGCGGTCACTTGCCCAAAGGCCGCGCTTCCAAAGGCGGTATTCGGGGGAGCGAATCGCGGTGTGTTGGTGAAGTTAAAGAACTCCGCCCGGAACTGCAAGGCCAGCCCCTCAAGAAGACGCGTATTCTTGACCGCTGAAAAGTCAAGATTTCCAATGCCATCGGAACGGACGCTCCCGAGCGAGCGCGGTGCCGAGCCGAAGGTGTAGGCGGTCGGCGCGGCAAAGGCGGCGGTGTTGAACCAGCGGCTCAAGGTCCGCTCCCCTTGCGAGGGATCCCCAATGAGGTTGGGCCGTTGGCCTCCTCCTTGCGAGAAGGTGGTGTTGGTCGCACTCGAAAAGGTCAACGGGCCCCCCGATTGGTAGGTATAGATTGCCGAGATCTCCCACCCATTGAGAATCGCTCCCCCTACCCCACGGGGCTGGAACCGCCGCCCTGCGCCGATCGGTAAGGCGTAGAGCCCGTTAATGACCAAACGATGTGGTGCGTCGAGCGCCGAGAGCGAACGATCCAGCCGCAAATTGTTCCAGTTCTGAAAGCCTGCGTTGCTGAGCGCCTCCCCGGCAAAGGCACCAGTCGCAAGGTCGATCAGCTTCGAGAAGGTATACGATCCATTAATCGTTACCCCATTCTGAAACCGTCGCTGCAAAGAGGTCACTGCCGCATGATAGCTCGACGAAGCAAAGGTCGCGTTGGTCGAGACCATCGAGAGAAAATGGGGGTAGGGACGGAGGAGCTGCGCCCGTGCCACGGTGCGACTCGCCAGCGGCCCGGTGGTGATCTGGCCAAAGAAGGGGTTCGGAACCTGCGTCCGCAACCCATCCCCCAACGCTAACGCCGAGTCAGGCAGCTGGTTCAACTCTTGATTCTGCTGGAGCTTAAGCCCCCTGTTTCCCGCATATCCGACCTCGAGCAGCATCTGCCCTGGCAGCTCCTTCTGCACATTGAGGTTCCACTGCGCCGAATAGGACTGCCGGAGCCCGCGATCTGTAAACCGAATGCTCTGCCCAAGCAACGTCGCTCCCCCCAGCGAACTCCCACTCGGGAGGACGATCCCGGTTGGATAGGGGTTGTTGAGGAAGTTGAGTGGAGTCACCCCGTCGAGACTGGCCACCACCTGCGTCGCAGCTTCAAACCCGGAAGTCCCAAAGACAGCCGAGGCCCCCCCGACGCCGGTCAACGGCGCGATGAAGATGCCTCCCCCGCCCCGGACCACCATCCCCGGCCGGGCCTGCCACGCAAACCCGACCCGTGGCGCGAAGTTGTTCTTGTCGGGATCCCACTGCCCCCGTGGATTCCCGTCGACCCCGACAAAGGAGAGCGCCCCCTGCAAGTCGAGCCCTGGGGCCGTCAGAGGGGGGCGCGCCTCTCGATTGAAGTTGGTCAACTGATTGTAGCGGTCTGTCCGCGGGGACTCGAACTCATAGCGCAACCCAAGGTTGACGGTCAGCTTGTCTGTCACCTTCCAGTCATCCTGGATGTAGCCGCCGTAATACTTGACCTGCATCGCGAGGGCCGCCGCACGACTGTAACTCCCGCCCCCGATCCCCAGCATGAAGGACGCGAAGCCAAATCCACTGTTGGCCGCGGCGGCTGCCGTTGGATTGGGCCCCTGGGTAAAATTCTGCGCAAAGGTGAAGAGCACCGCCGTGTCACTGAACTGCCGATAGTTCGGGCGAAGCAGCCTCGACTCTCCTCCAAACTTGAGCGTATGTCGCGAGAAGGTCTTGGTGAATCCTCCAACCCACGAGGCCGTGTTGTCACCAAACTGGATCAGGTCGTTCCCTCCCAGCAGGTTGGCCGTCCCAGCATTGGCGACACTGAAGCTCCCGCCCATACCCGCCACTTGAATCGAAGGGAACGACTCCGGAATCAACTGGGACTTGAGCGCTGCCGGAAATCCAAGCTGGGTGATGTCAAACCCGCTGCTGTATGCGTTCCGGTTGTTCTCCAATCGTGTAAAGCTGAAGAGGAAATTGGCGACCAAGGTCGAACTGAGCGTCGCGGTATAGTCAAATCCGAAATTTCGCCGCTTGAAGACCTGAGCGCCGAAGGTCGGGGTGGCAATGTTCCCGTAGAAGTTGGGACGATTGAGCGGGGTGTCATCATAGTTGAACCGCCCACTGATTCGGTGACGCTCGTTGAGCTGATGATCAAGTCGTACCGAGAAGGTGTTCTTGTCGATCCGGTTGGCAGCGGTCGTCACGAAGTTTCCAGCTGCGGTGTTCGGATTGCCAGCAGCGTTTGGGAGCGGAAGATACTCAAGCATTCGCACAAAGGTCGGGTTCCAACGATTCCGCGGAATGATATTCCCAGGAAATGGGTCACGCAGGAATTGGCTCGGATTGGCCGGGTTACGTCGAGTCGTCGCCGGATCGAAGATCGGAATGAGATTCCCCGCGGCATTCCTCGTCTGGGAGAAGTCCCCCGCCCGCTGCAGCAATGTCGGGACCGTTCCAATGTACGAGCCCCCTTGTGAGAAACGAACCGCTTCATAGCTGAAGAAGAAGAAGCTCCGGTTCTTGCCGTTATAGCGCAAGGGCCCGAAGACCTTCTCCGGAAAGTCGATCGGCCCGCCCAAGGTCGCGCCGAACTGGTTGAAGCGGAAGGGCGGCTTCTCACGACCCGCCCGATTGCCAAAGAAGGTGTTGGCATTGAGCGCGTCGTTGCGGAGATAGTTATACGCCGTCCCGTGGAACTGGTTGGTTCCAGAGCGGGTCACAATGTTGAAGACCCCACCACCGGCCCGACCATACTGCGCGCTGAAGTTGTTGGTCTCGACCTTGAACTCTTGCACGGCGTCCGGATTGACGAAGACGACCGGTTGGTTCTGCGCGGCCGCCGTGTTCGGGGCTCCATCGAGAAGGTATTCGTTCTGATTGCCACGCGCCCCATTAATGGAGACAAAGGACTGACTGATCTGGTCGACCGGCAGGTCATTGAGCCCTGCCGAGGGGCGCGCCCCTGGTACCAGCGCGACCAGAGAGTATGGATTCCGGCCGAGCAGAGGAAGATTCTGAATCCGCTGCTGATCGACGACCTTGCCGAGCGTGGAAGTCTCCGTCTCCATGCTTGCCCCAAGGCTCGCCGCGATCGTCACCGTCTCCGTGACCACTCCCGTCTCCAAGACATAGTCGAGTCGGAGCACCTGCTCGACCTGCAGGGTGACCCCTGCTTGAACGACCGGCTTGAACCCCTCCTTGCGCACAGAGAGACGATACTCTCCCGGCGGAAGGAGGGGGATCGTGAAGTAGCCCTCATCATTCGAGAGCCCCTCCCGACTAACCCCCGTGTTGAGATTGGTGGCAACTACTTGGGCGCCCGGAATGATCGCGCCCGCCCCATCTGTCACTCGGCCAGTCAACTGCGCGCGCTGGGCCAAGATGGAAGGTGCGGCCAGGAAGAGGAGCGTCAGGCAAAGCCCAAGGGCTCGCCAGAGGGATGGTCGTCGGTGTTTCATCGATGGGGTCTCCTGTAGGACCCGGAGCCTCGCCTTGCAGGCTTGCCGGGATCAGTACTCGTTCGTTTGATAATTTCCAGAAATGGGAACCAGCGGATCGAGGGAAATTCGATCCACCAGTCGAGTCAAATCGGTCTGGAGGGTCCTCGCCAGCTCCTCGAGCTGGTCAGAGGAGGGTTGTCTTGCCGCCAAGAGGGAGTCGATCGCCCGCGCGATCTGCTCGACACGCTGGAAAATCTCTTCGGTCCGAGCGGCCGTCCAGCGAGCATCGCCCTCGCCCAGCGGGGCCTGAAGTTTGGCTGGTGCCAAGGTGGTCGACCAGAGGGGGGAGAGGATCTCTGTCAGACGCAGGATTCGATGGCGAACCTGTCCGAGATGTGTCCGCACCATTGTCTCGAGTTGCTGCCGGGAGAGCGGCGAAAGCTCCTCTTCTGCGGCGAGCAGCGGGACGAGGCGCCGCAACGCCCAGCCAGAGGCGAGTGCCCCTCTGGAATCGGCCTCGATCATCCCAAGCCGTTCGGTGAGGGTTCGCGCCAAGCCCTCTGGAGTGACCGTCAGGGATTCTGCTCGTGCCTGGTGGTGGAGCGCATCCAGCAAGCGCCGCTCGAAAAGGCTCGCCTCTCCCGCCCCCATCGCGCCCCCAATCGTCCGATCGTTACTGACCGTTCCCCCTAGGTTGTCCAACCAAAGAACACCTGCCAAATCTTCCTCATCGATCTCTTGTGGAATGGACGCCCCCTGCTCCCTCTCCAAAGCAGGACGGGACGAGGTGGGTACGGACGGACGAGGTCGCTCCGACGCCGCTCGTTCATCGACCACCGGAAGGATCCACATCGCTTCGGCAACTGTTAGCAAGCGAACTTGGACGTGAGGGATGGTCCGAAGCCGCTGATCGAGGAGCGCTCTTCGCGCTTCTGTTTCGACGAGTCCGCTGACAAGAATGGCTGCGGATCCTGCCGCATCCGCTTCCGCAACCTCGATCTGTTCTCCCAGATCGGCGTGCAGCTCGTGGAGGGCATAGCGGACTGCTAACTGGGAGTCAAGCAGGTCTCGTCGACTCGGCACCGGAGGATCCATCGACGGGACCAGCGAACGATCTGCTGCCGACGGCACGATCGCCGGGACCTCGGAGACCAGAGGTTGGGGAGACCCGGTAGAGGGATTGGATCGCAAGGCTTGACGCGGAACTAGACTGTAGGCCGATTCGAGCAACTCGTAGTCGACCGGTCCCGATTCCCCCTGCACCTGGAGCCGTAACCCAACCGCATGCCAGTCCGTGCCCCGAATCCACAACGAAGCTTCAATGATCGCCTTCTCGACGTGCGGTTCCGCCGTGGTCACTGTCAGCACCAGATCTTCGGCCTCTTCTCCATTCGGAAGGTAGCCCCCTGGAACAGTGTTGACCTCTTCCCGGAGAATCTCGACCTGCCGTCGCCAAGTCGAGAATGCTGTCGCCGAGAGGGCTGATCCAGCATCCAATCGATTGACCCGACAGATCTCTCCCAACTCGCGGATGAGTTCATCCGCCGTCTCAACCCCTCCGCCTTGCTCTTCCTGAAATCGCCGCCCATCTTGATCTGTCCAGCTCTCCCAGATGGCGACCCCCGGATCATTGGACCGGCGTACTTCGAGACGTCTGTAGATCACTGGTTGGCTGATCCGTTCGAGGGCTTGCTGCTCCGCTCCCCTCGTTCGTGACAAGAGCTCCTCCGCAGAGACGGTCCGCGGCCAGGATCCCCCGACTGCCCCCAGTGCCAGCAGAAGGCCCCCAACCGCCAGCAAGGCCCCGCGGACGCTTCCCTGTACTGACTCTCCCAATGATCTGAACCACCATGAGATGGGAAAGCACTGCCGATGCAGTTCCCTTCTTTCCCGGATCCTCTCTCCTTGGCGCGTGGGTTCCCGTTGGGCACGATCACGCAGGCGGCTCCGGAAGGTCGTGACCCCCTCAGGCGAAAGTCCCTCGCCGGAATCGCGGTCTGCAGCGATGGCGTCCATCCAAGCTGCCACTGCCGTGTCGATCCGCTCCCGCTCGCGACGACACGACCAGCACCCTTCGAGGTGCACCCGGATCCGCGTCGCCTCCGATTCCGGGCACTCCCCATCCAGAAAGGTGAGAATCTCCTCTCCCGTCGGATGCCAGGCAAACCAGAAACGCCCCGTGCCAGCCTTATCGCTCATACATCTCCTCGCTGATCCGGCGGATTCCTCGCCCCAGGAAGGTCGAAACACTCGAAATCGAAATGTTGAGAACCTCTGCGATCTCGCGGTAGCCCAGCCGCCGAACCAAGCGAAGGCACTCGTCATTGCTCTGGTCAATCAGCGCGTACACCGCGGCCTTGCCAGCATGCAGGAACGGGTACTGGAACGCGGCCCTCAACAGCGCA
>JBMUAP010000070.1:0-9930 GCA_049454155.1 Blastocatellia bacterium | reverse complement strand
CAGGGACCGCTCTAACAGAAGTGCAGTATCCCAGCAAGATTCTTGCGCTCAACCCACTGGAAGTGATCTTTACTGATACGATCAATAACCGTATTCGACTGCTGACCCAACTGCCAAATCAACCGCCGGAGGTGAGGCCGATCTCCAATGTCACCCTGCGGGAGGGAGCCAGCACAGCGATCGAGATACAGGCCATAGACGCGGACGGAGATCCTCTGACCCTTTCGTTGGGAGGAGGTGCACCAGCCTTTGTCAGCCTTGAGGATCGAGGGAGCGGGACGGGGCGTTTATCGCTGCAGCCGGGATTCAATGACGCGGGCACCCACTTGGTAACGATCCAGGCCTCGGATGGAGAGGAGTCGAGATCTCAAAGCCTGACGATCACCGTATTGGACGTCAATCGTGCGCCTGTCGTCCAAGTGCAGCCGATCGTCTCGCCATTGGAAGCGACCTCTTCCGCTGGGAGAGTCGTTCAATTGTTTGGTTCGGCAACCGATCCGGACGGAGATCCCCTGCAGTATCAATGGTTCAACCAGGGACAACAGGTGGCGAACACGCCCGGGGCCTCCGTGACACTGGGAATCGGAACTCATTCTCTCGTGATGATCGCACAGGACAGCAAGAGGGCAAGCTCATCCAGTGCCCCATTGGTCGTGGTAGTCCGGGATAGCTCCCCACCTGTCTTCGTCGAGGTACCACAAAATCGGACCGTCGCGGCAACATCCGCAATCGGAGCGGTTGTATCCTTCCCGTTACCCAGCGCGATCGATCTGGTCGATGGCTCGGTCTCTGTCTCATCCATACCAGCACCGGGGGCTCTCTTCCCCATCGGGACGACCGTCGTCCGATTCTCTGCTTCCGATTCCCGAGGAAACGTTGCCGAAGCCTCCTTCTCGATCACGGTAACCCCACCCTCGAATGGGGGTGGCGGGGGTGGCGGGGGCGTTACTCCCTCCCCAGTGGGGAGCTATACCATCGCCACGATCGCTGGCACGGGAGCGACGGGCAATAGTGGCAATAACGGGCCCGCTGTGGCAGCGACGTTCCGTCAGGTCACTGCCATCTCCCCCGATCGGAACGGGCGTCTTCTCCTCGCTGACCTCTTATCACGGACCTTCCGTCAGATCTCCCTCTCTGATGGCATCATCTCTTCGCTTGCCGGCAATGGGAACTTCAGCAATTCGGGCGATAACGGTCCCGCGATCTTTGCCACTTTCGGCCAGCCGAGCGCCGTTGTCGCCGACTCCAAGGGCAACATCTATGTCGCCGACTCCCTCTTTCATCGGGTGCGGGTGATTTCTCCAGAGGGGACCATCCGGCACTTCGCCGGTTCTCCCAGTGGTGCCAGCGGTAACATTGGCGATCAGGGGCTTGCGATCCGGGCCCGACTCAACAGCCCTTCGGGCTTAGCCGTCGACGCTCAGGATAACCTCTACATTGCCGACACCCTCAACCACCGCATTCGTCGTGTCGATGCCGCGACAGGGATCATCACCACCTTTGCCGGCAACGGGGGGGTTGGTTTCAATGGGGATGGTCAGCCGGGTAATCGAACGACCTTCAACCAACCAGCCGGTCTCGCCTTCGACTCCTCCGGCAACCTGCTCCTTGCCGACCGGCTCAACCATCGTGTCCGCCGCATCGACGCCTCCTCCGGGATCGTCTCTACTGTTGCCGGCACCGGATCGGCTGGTTTTGCGGGAGAGGACGCGCTGGCCTCTACCGCTCAACTCGATCTCCCCACCGACCTTGCCGTCGATTCAGCCGGCCACCTCTTCGTGACCGACTTCAACAACCACCGTCTCCGGCGGATCTCCCCCTCTGGCATCATCTCGACAATTGCAGGGGATGGCTCCCCAAGCTTTGCCGGGGATGGGGGCGATTCCCGCTCCGCCCAACTCGATCAGCCAAGGTCGATCGCCATTCTCCCCAACGGGCAGATCTTTCTGGCTGACAGCGGCAACATGCGGGTTCGGCGCCTCTCTCCTGTCGCCTCGCCTACTCCAAACCAGCCCCCCAGCTTTGTCTCTCCCCCGACCAACTTGAGCTTGACGGTCGGGCAGGTGCTCGATCTTCCCCTTCGGGCAGACGACCCGGAGGGGCAGTCGGTCACCTTCTCGCTGCCGGGCTTTCCCGCCTTCGCCTCGCTCGTCGACGCCAATCCGGCGGCCCGCACGGCGACCCTGCGACTGGCACCGAACAGCCCGGGGGTCTTTCCCGACCTGCGCCTGCGCGCCGAGGACTCGACAGGGGGTGTCGCGCTGAGTGTCCCCTTCTCGATCACGGTTCTGGACACGGAGAACCGACCACCGTTGGTCACCGTCTCCGATCTCCCGTCGAGCCTTGAGGCGACTGGTCCGGCCGGGGCCAGCCTGACCCTCTCCGGATCGGCCTCCGACCCAGAGGGCGACTCCCTGACCTATGCCTGGTTCAACAACGGGCAGCTCCTGGCTACACAATCAAACGCGCTGGTGACGCTCGGGCTTGGATCCCACTCCCTGGTGCTGACGGTGACCGACAGCCGCGGGGCGAGCTCCTCCTCCCCTCCCCTGCTCGTGCAGGTAGTCGACACAACGCCGCCTGTCTTGACCGATATCCCGGCGAACCTCACCTTGCAGGCCAACTCCGCGGCAGGGGCAACGGTCAGCTTCCCGCTTCCGCAAGCCGTCGACCTGGTCGATGGACCGGTGCCCGTCACGGCAGCTCCTCCTCCGGGCTCTCTCTTCCCGGTGGGGACGACCACCGTCCGTTTCTCCGCTTCCGATTCCCGAGGCAACGTCGCTGAAGCCTCCTTCTCTGTTACTGTAACCCCATCCTCAAATGGGGGTGGAGGGAGCTATACCATCGCGACGATTGCCGGCACGGGAGCGACGGGCAATAGTGGCAATAACGGGCCCGCTGTGGCAGCGACGTTCCGTCAGGTCACTGCCATCTCCCCCGATCGGAACGGGCGTCTTCTCCTCGCTGACCTCTTATCACGGACCTTCCGTCAGATCTCCCTCTCTGATGGCATCATCTCTTCGCTTGCCGGCAATGGGAACTTCAGCAATTCGGGCGATAACGGTCCCGCGATCTTTGCCACTTTCGGCCAGCCGAGCGCCGTTGTCGCCGACTCCAAGGGCAACATCTATGTCGCCGACTCCCTCTTTCATCGGGTGCGGGTGATTTCTCCAGAGGGGACCATCCGGCACTTCGCCGGTTCTCCCAGTGGTGCCAGCGGTAACATTGGCGATCAGGGGCTTGCGATCCGGGCCCGACTCAACAGCCCTTCGGGCTTAGCCGTCGACGCTCAGGATAACCTCTACATTGCCGACACCCTCAACCACCGCATTCGTCGTGTCGATGCCGCGACAGGGATCATCACCACCTTTGCCGGCAACGGGGGGGTTGGTTTCAATGGGGATGGTCAGCCGGGTAATCGAACGACCTTCAACCAACCAGCCGGTCTCGCCTTCGACTCCTCCGGCAACCTGCTCCTTGCCGACCGGCTCAACCATCGTGTCCGCCGCATCGACGCCTCCTCCGGGATCGTCTCTACTGTTGCCGGCACCGGATCGGCTGGTTTTGCGGGAGAGGACGCGCTGGCCTCTACCGCTCAACTCGATCTCCCCACCGACCTTGCCGTCGATTCAGCCGGCCACCTCTTCGTGACCGACTTCAACAACCACCGTCTCCGGCGGATCTCCCCCTCTGGCATCATCTCGACAATTGCAGGGGATGGCTCCCCAAGCTTTGCCGGGGATGGGGGCGATTCCCGCTCCGCCCAACTCGATCAGCCAAGGTCGATCGCCATTCTCCCCAACGGGCAGATCTTTCTGGCTGACAGCGGCAACATGCGGGTTCGGCGCCTCTCTCCTGTCGCCTCGCCTACTCCAAACCAGCCCCCCAGCTTTGTCTCTCCCCCGACCAACTTGAGCTTGACGGTCGGGCAGGTGCTCGATCTTCCCCTTCGGGCAGACGACCCGGAGGGGCAGTCGGTCACCTTCTCGCTGCCGGGCTTTCCCGCCTTCGCCTCGCTCGTCGACGCCAATCCGGCGGCCCGCACGGCGACCCTGCGACTGGCACCGAACAGCCCGGGGGTCTTTCCCGACCTGCGCCTGCGCGCCGAGGACTCGACAGGGGGTGTCGCGCTGAGTGTCCCCTTCTCGATCACGGTTCTGGACACGGAGAACCGACCACCGTTGGTCACCGTCTCCGATCTCCCGTCGAGCCTTGAGGCGACTGGTCCGGCCGGGGCCAGCCTGACCCTCTCCGGATCGGCCTCCGACCCAGAGGGCGACTCCCTGACCTATGCCTGGTTCAACAACGGGCAGCTCCTGGCTACACAATCAAACGCGCTGGTGACGCTCGGGCTTGGATCCCACTCCCTGGTGCTGACGGTGACCGACAGCCGCGGGGCGAGCTCCTCCTCCCCTCCCCTGCTCGTGCAGGTAGTCGACACAACGCCGCCTGTCTTGACCGATATCCCGGCGAACCTCACCTTGCAGGCCAACTCCGCGGCAGGGGCAACGGTCAGCTTCCCGCTTCCGCAAGCCGTCGACCTGGTCGATGGACCGGTGCCCGTCACGGCAGCTCCTCCTCCGGGCTCTCTCTTCCCGGTGGGGACGACCACCGTCCGTTTCTCCGCTTCCGATTCCCGAGGTAACTCAGCGTCCGCTTCTTTCTCTGTAACCATCACTCCCCTTGCTGGAGAGTCGACGGTGGCGGTCCACTCCATCTCTCCGTCCAGTTGGAAACGGGGTCGAATGGTCTCAGCGATTGTGACCGGTCGTGGATTCCAGCCAGGCGTAATCGCCTCGATGCCCGGAGGTGGTGTCTCGATTACCGTCTCCTATGTTCACGAAGGGTTGCTCCACTTGCGGATCTCCATTCTTGGCAATGCCGCCAGTGGTCCGCGGGACTTGATTCTTCAAAACCGTGATGGGAGTTCGGGTACCCTGCCGAATGGATTCACCATCACTCCTTAATGGCTTAAAGCCGGCTGGCTGGTTCGAAGGAACGCCCGGACGTAGGCTGAGAACAGCCAAGCTTCGCCTGGCAGGCAGGGAGAAGTGGGAAGACGGCCAGCCAAGAGGGCTTTTCGCCCCTGGCCGCTCTTGCTACACTGCCACTTATGGGAACCGATACCATCAACGCGCTCGTGGTCGTTCTGCTGGGAGGGGTCTTTTGCTGCCTGCTCCACTGGTCGATCGGTCGACTTCAGCAGTGGATGGCCCGTCGATATGGGCTGGTGCCAACCAGCCCCTCCGCCCCAACGCCACCCTTGATCCGGACCCTTCTCTTGGACTGGTTCGGCAATGGGCTGCGAACGCTGATCTGGTTTCTCTATGCTCGGCTGCTGGTCGACTTCATGCCGAAGACGCGACGCGACGTTGAGACCGTCGGATCCAGACTGCGCCGCCTGACCGACGACTCGATCGATTGGCTCGTTCATCCCGGCCTGGGGCTGCTGCTGACCCTCATTGTGACCATCTTTCTGATGCGCTTCGCGGCGGCCCTCATCCGGACGTCCTTTGCCCTCATGGCCCGGGGCGCGGTCGCCCGTGACGCCGAGGCGACCCAGCGGCGCCTGCAGACCCTCTCCTCCATCTTCAGTGGTGCCGCGCAGTCGACAATCTTCTTCATCGGCCTCTTGACCCTGCTACAACAGCTCGACGTCAACATCACCCCGATTCTCGCCAGCGCCGGGGTTGTCGGAATCGCCGTCGGCTTTGGCGCACAGAGCCTGATCAAGGATCTCTTCTCTGGCTTCCTGATCCTGCTCGAAGACCAGTTCAGCGTGGGGGATATCGTTCGCATCGCCGAGTTCGCCGGGACCGTCGAGCAGATCACGCTCCGCGCCACCCGGATTCGCGGCATCGATGGCTCCCTGACGACCATCCCGAACGGCAATATCGCGACCGTCTCCAACCTTTCCAAAGACTGGTCGCGGGTCGTCCTCGATGTCGAGATCGACTATCGGGAGGATGTCGACCGCGCCATGGCCATTGCCCTCGCGACCGCCGTCACCTACCGCGAAGAGTCTCCCCAGACCATTGTCGAGGCCCCCGAGATGCTCGGCGTCGATCAAGTCACCTATACCAGCCTCGTCTTTCGTCTCCTTGTCAAAACGGCCCCCGCCAAACAGTTCGAGACGGGCCGTGAACTCCGCCGCCGCATCAAGCTGGCTTTTGGCGAAGCAGGGATTCAGACTCCGCTCGCCAAGCAGCAACTCCTCCTCCCGGAGGACTTGACGCTCCATCCGGGCCGCGAAATTTCCCCTGTGACAGCCGAGGAGAGACTTGACAGGAAATCGGACGGTCGGTAGAATCACGTTTCGATCGTTGGGCGTGTAGCTCAGCTGGGAGAGCGCCGCGTTCGCAATGCGGAGGTCAGGGGTTCGATCCCCCTCACGTCCACCAAACTTTCGAGATCCGGGTGGTTCACCCCCATAAGTTCTTTTCCTCAGTAGCTCAATGGCAGAGCATTCGGCTGTTAACCGAAGGGTTGTAGGTTCGAGTCCTACCTGAGGAGCCAAATTTTCCTACCGTTATTCGCAGTTCAACGGCGGTGGATGATCTACGCCAAGCCCTGACGGCCTCCCCGTCGGGGCTTGCGGCTTTTTGAGGCGATTAGTGGCCTTTTTGCCTCTTCAGCCTTGGTGAACGCAAGTAGAGCTCCTCCAGCTGATCGAGATCTCGAGCCAGATCATCCTCCACAAGTTCAACTCGCCCGCGTGGCTCAAGCACATCCAGAAGGCCAACGCCCCACTCGGTGGCCTCACGCCCCAGAAGATGGCCCACCTGCGCCCAGGCGAGGCCTTCGTTTGGTCAAGCAAGGCGACCGACGAGGCATTCACCAAGGGGGTGATCAAGCTCCACTGCCGACCACGCGCGACTCAACACGGCGGTACGACGAAGACAGCGGTGAGGGAATGAGGTGTTTCTTAATCAAGCAGGTACGTGGACGGAAGGCGATCTGTACCTGGGTGTGTTTGGTAGCAATCTCGTATCACGCAGTAAATCCAGGCATCACCGTATATTGTCAATTTGCCACGATCATCCCATCACACAAAGACAGGAAATAAGGTGCCCATGCCGATTACACGACCACTTCCTGTCGGAACTCCGGTGCTGTTCGCCCCTTGAGAACGTGGCGCCCCCATTTCCCATCCTGACCGTCTGACTGGTCGGCTGAATGTCGGATCGTTAATCGTTCGATTCCGGGAGCTCGTGCAGAAATTGCCACGCGGGGACGATTTCGATGGTCCCGGATTCCACCTCCAACTGCTCTTCACCGCCGCACTCCCATGCAGACGGTCGCCTTCCCACGCACCGTCTCGATGTGGAGACGCCGTGGTCCCCCAGTCTCCAACCGGGCTTCCTTTAAGTCAGGATGATAGAGCTGATCGCCTCAAGCATCGGCTCACCCCCTGGTCAAAATTGTTACCAGTTCCACGGCAAACTGGAAAGAAATATTGCCGGTTTGAGATTTCATCAAGAATGGAGATCTTCAGATCGATCAACCTGCTGGATTGAAAAGGAAAGGTCGGAAGGCGGGTGGGGTTGTCGGAGCCACTGCCCGCTTGACGAGGAGGCCCGAGGGCGGCCCTTCCCGGCCCATGGTCGCGGGAGATGGTGGCTCGTGACTTGCCATTCCTGCCTGGCTCCCGAATCATGGGTCACGGTATCGGAACCGGAATGAAGAAGACCCCTTGCTGAGAGACCTCGCATGTGACCGACCTGGACCAAGAGGAGCTGAAACGATTTGACGAATCATCACACCTTCACCGAGATCGCCACCATCCTGGGGATCGCGACCCTGACGGGAATCGTCGGACAGAAACTGCGCCAACCGCTGATCATCATGTTCCTGGCGACAGGGATTCTGGCGGGTCCATCGGGCTTTGGGATCATCCAGGGCTACGACCAGATCGAGCTGCTCGCACAGATTGGCATCGCCCTGCTGCTCTTCATCGTTGGGCTGAAACTGGATCTGCACCTGATCCGGACGATGGGTCCGGTCGCGCTGGCGACGGGGCTGGGACAGATCGTCTTCACCTCGGTGATCGGGTTTGGGATTGCGATTGGGCTGGGGATGAGACCTCTGGAGGCAGCGTATGTCGCAGTGGCATTGACCTTCTCGAGCACGATCATCATCGTCAAGCTGCTCTCGGACAAGAAGGAGATCGACTCGCTTCACGGCCAGATCGCGCTGGGATTCCTCATCGTGCAGGACATCGCCGCCATTCTCGCCCTGGTCGGATTGACGACCTTGGGAGCCTCTGTCAGTGGGGAGGCGACAGGTGTTCGCGCCTTCGTGCTGATCGCCCTCAAGGGGTTGGGCATGCTTGGCGTCGTCGCCCTCTTGATGCGGTACTTGCTTCCTTCACTCACCCAGCGACTGGCCCACTCTCCGGAATTGCTGACGCTCTTCGCGATTGCGTGGGCGATTCTCCTCGGCGCCGGCAGCGAGCAGCTCGGCTTCAGCAAAGAGGTCGGTGCCTTTCTCGCGGGGGTCTCTCTTGCCTCCACCTCGTATCGGGATTCGATTGGTGCCCGTCTGACGACGCTCCGAGATTTTCTCCTGCTCTTCTTCTTCATCGGCCTCGGCGCAAGGCTCGACTGGTCGATGGTCGGTTCGCAGATTGGAAACTCGATCGTCTTCTCCCTCTTCGTCCTGATCGGCAATCCGGTGATTGTCTTGATGATCATGGGAGCAATGGGATACCGACGAAGGACAGGGTTTCTCGCCGGGCTGACCGTCGCGCAGATCAGTGAATTCTCCCTGATTGTCGCCGCCCTCGGCGTGAGCATTGGGCACCTCTCCAATGAGACGATGGGGTTGATCACCCTGGTCGGAGTGGTGACCATCTTTCTCTCGACCTACCTGATCCTCTACTCCTATCCCCTCTACCAGCTCTGCTCTCCAGTGTTGAAGATCTTTGAGAGACGCAATCCCTACCGGGAGTCATCGAACGACGATCTTGCACAGACAGGGGCGGTCGATGTGGTCGTCGTCGGACTGGGCAATTACGGCAGTGGCCTCATGGAGCATCTGCTGCGGCGCCACCACCGGCTGCTCGGAATCGACTTCGACCCGGCGGCCCTCGAAAGGTGGCGTCAGCGCGGCGTGCCCGTCCTCTATGGGGATATGGCGGACCCTGAGATGCACGAACAGTTGCCGCTCCGCAAAACGCGTTGGGTGGTCAGCACCGTCCGTTCACGGGAGATCAACTTGGCCTTCCTCGATCACTTGCAGAAGGGAGGCTATCCAGGAAAGATCGCCTTGACGGCAACCAACAGCGAGGAAGAGGCCGAATTCAAGAAAGCCGGCGCCCACGTCGTCCTGCGCCCATTCGAAGATGCGACCGAACAGGCAGCGGATGCCCTGCGCTACGCCGTTGAGTTTCTGCCAGAGATCGTCGATTGGCCGGTCGCTTTTCTGGAGTTGCGGGTACGGTCAGATGCCTCATCTGCGGGGCTGACCATTCGGGAGCTTCCTCTCTCGGCGACGGGGATCTCTGTCCTTGCAGTCACCCGAGGGGGACGGATCCACTACGAGCCGACCCCGGACTTCCGCATCTTCCCTGGAGACCGGTTGCTCTTGATGGGCCCCGTCGAGAGCTTGAAGGAGGCTGACGCCATCCTCAATCGTCCGTCAAGTCCTCTTGAAGCGGAAGATACCGACCACTTCGAATGGGCGGAACTCGAAATCGGCCAGCGATCTTCACTGGCTGGAAAGTCTCTCGCGGAGGTCCGCTTCCGGGAACGATTTGGAGCGACCGTTGTCGGAATCCGGAGGGGCGAAGACCAAGTCACCCGGATTCAACCCGGACTCGCTCTCGAGAGTGGCGATTGCTTGCTGGTCATTGGAAAGGGACACGCCATCCAGGAGTTGTCCGCTCAGGTTCCATTGTAGGAGGATTGGGACTCCTTGGGCGGCTACCTC
>JBMUAP010000069.1:0-10022 GCA_049454155.1 Blastocatellia bacterium | reverse complement strand
CCCAGTCAGACTCGATTACGGACGCTGATTTTGCGCTGCTGCGCCAAGAGTTCCAGGAGTATGGTGCCCTCGAAGTCGTCTTGCAGACCGCTGCCTTCAGCTTCATGAACCGCTTCACGGACAATCTTCGGCTCCCCTCCGAGGAGGAGGCGATCGAGATCTATCGTGAAGTCTTTGGCGAGGATCGGCTCTTCTCTGATCAGAGCCGCGCGAGGAGGGACCGCTGAACAGCGAGATAGTTGGAGGTCAAGTAGACCTCTTTCCACTCCTCATAATGGTCGATTTGGCGAAGAGCCGACGGCAGGATCCGAAAGAGCGCGTATTGATCAGAGAGGAGGGCCCAGAAGTCGTAGAAGGTGGTACGGGAAGAGAGATTGGCAGGACCAAACTCGAACTGAATCAAGCGGATCGCCCCACGTTGCAACATCTGCTGCGCACCGCGTAAGACGGACAAGTCGTGCCCCTCGACATCGGTCTTCAACAAGTCGATTACCTCGATTCCGCGTTGCGCACAGAAATGGTCGACCGTATTGAGCCTTACCTGAGTCCGACGAGCAACCTCAATCGTGCCAATCTGCGTGGGCAGCCTTCGTTCAAGCGAGGCCAGGGCATCCGCTGGTCGCCCGTTGAAGGTGTAGTCATAGAACTCGGCTTGGCCCGTCCGATCGGAGAGGGCTTCCACCACCACCTCAATCGCTCCCAGGTCTTTGAGATTGTCACGCAAGAACTCTGCTGTCCCGACCGATGGCTCAAAGCAGTAGATAGTCGCGTTCGCGAGGTGTCGCCGTACCAAGCGGGCATACTCGCCACGGTTGGCACCGACATCGAAGACGACAGGGCGATCCAGCCCGATCGATGCGACTGCATGAGCAAGGACCCACTCTTCCCCGCTCTCCCGACAGTCTCCCCCTGCTCCGTGGTTCATCCAGAAGAGGGTCCAGAAATGGAGTCGCTCCCAAAACGGCTGAAGAGCCGAAGACCTCAGCCATCGACGGGTCAACAACACCCGGTGAATCAAGGTGGGCTCCTCTCTAATCGAAATCGTCCAGACAACAAAGGGGGAAAGACTGCGGACCCCCTCTACGGTTTCGACTGCTGGCCTCGCTGACGGAGGGCCTTCTCTGCCTCCTCGTACGCTCCCCCTTCGACCGGACCGATCTTGAGTGCCGCCTGGTACGCGGTGAGTGCGTCCGCGCTCAACTCCTCAGCCAGCGAGGGGTTGTTTTCGGCAATGAAGTCGAGGATCCGGCCTGCCGCGACATAGCTCCGTTGCGCGAGCCACCGCTCCGTCTCGGGGGAAGCGTTCGTCGCCGCTTGGCGATAGAACTCGACCGCAGCAAAGAGAGACTCCTCGACCCGGTCGAGATCCTCGAGGCTGCTCGCCTCCTTGCTGGTCACTTCGGCAAGACCGTAGAGCACACGGGCGCTGGTCGGCTGCACCCGGCGAGCGGCTTCGAGGAGATTCCGCGCCGCGTCAAACCGTCGTGCCTTCATCAGTTGATCGGCCTCGACGATCTGGGCCACCAGCTTCTCATCGGTATTCGGGAGAGAGACCGTAGGCGCCGCTGCGAGTGTCGCCTCGGTCCGTAATTGCCGAACCCGGGTGAGCCGCTGCGCCAGCTCCTCCAACCGCTTCGACTCCCGGTCGAAGTCGATGTTCTTGAGCATGCTCGAGTAATAATCCCGCAAATTGACTCCGACCGACTCGAAGGCCTTCACTTGGTCATAGAAGTGATAAACGAGCACCGCTCCGCGATCAAACCCGAGGCTCAGGTCATAGAGGGCTTCATCCTCCGTCGATCCAAAGCGAGTAGCCAGCCCCAGGACGTCCATCCGCACGTCCGCGGCACGCACCAGCGAGTCTGTGATCAGGAAGTAGGCGCTCCGCTGCCCGTACTCCCGGTCGAGCCGATCTCCGCGCGAGTCGAGGAGCCGTCGCAGGTCGCCCCGCACCAGGGCAACTTCACGGACCAAGCGCTCCGTCAATGGATCGATGACAAAGGAGAGGAACCCGCGGCGCATCGCTTCGACATTGGGATCGGTGGTCGGCCCCAAGAGAAGGTAATAGGTGTCCCGCACGATCCGCAGATTGGCCGCCCCGGTGGCGTTGAGCAGGTCCGGCAGGATGACGAAGTAACGAACCCGGTTGGGGATCGAGAGAGGTGCCTCGGCAGCCTGCTCCCGCGCGCGCCGACCCGTCGCCGGAGAGCGCCGGGCCACGTAGAGCGGGGGCAACTCCAGCACCGGCTCCGTGTGAAGATAGGTCAGGACCGACCCGAGCGCGAGCCCCGCGGACTGGCCATAGGTCTCGGCGACCCGGATGTAGGCCTCGACATACTTGGGGAGCAGGCGCGAAAAGCCTGTCTTCTGATAAAACTCCTCAAGCAGCAGGGCAAAATCGGTGATCTCCCGGACGTCTTCCGGCAATCGATCGGCCGAGACATCGATCAGAAACGCCGGTGGCTCGGTCATTGAGAGCGCAAGACTCAGGTAGGGAGCGACTGCGGCCGCATCGTTCATCCCCTTGCGATGCGTCTGAAAATGGTTGCGTAACTTGGCCACCAACTGCGGATCGATCTCCTTGAGATCCTCCCGCAACTGTTGGCGCAGCAGGGAGAGGGGACGATTGCCTGACTCGTAGTCGTAGCCCGCCACATTGAGCGCCGCCATCATGAGAATGACCCGCTTGTCGATCGCGATGAGTGTATTGACGTCATCGAGAGTCAGATTCGGGCGATCGGCGAGGGGCAGCTTGCGGCGAACCACCCCATTGGTCACCGGCGCCTGCTCACCTTCCTGGCCAGCCGCGGGGCGCGCCTCCGCTCCAGCAGGAGCGGCTGGCGGTGCCGCCTTGGGGGGAGATGGTTTCTGCGGCGAGACTGCCCCGCAAACCTCGTGGGAGATCAAATGTCCCTGCAACATCAGCCCTCCCAGAAGGAGAACCCACCAAACGCTCCGTCGATTGACACGCACCATGCTCATTCTTCTCTTTTCTCCATTGGCGGAGAGATCAGTCGGCGCTGCACCGACCGTAGCAGCAAGACCATGACCGGGTAGGTCAGCAGTCCTCCCAGAATTGAAAAGAGGGTTGCCCCAATCGCATAGGGGTAGAGCTGGCGCCATTGGCTCGCCAGCCCCCGCCAGAAGGCCCCCTCTCCGAGGGAGTGCCAAGTCAGAAGGGGAAGTTCAACCCGGGGAGCCTCGACCACCCAACTGCCGACCCACCACGAAGCCCCGACCACCAACCCCATCGTCCAAGGGTTGTTGAGGTAACTGCCAGCCAACATCGCCCATCGATTGAGACCAAGGAGGCTGGCCAATCCCAATGCCAGCAATGTCTGGAGACCCAGCAAAGGGGAGAAGCCGACCGCGACTCCGAGCGACAAGGCGAGCGCAATCCGCTCCGGGGACTCCCCGCCCCGCAACCAACTCTGCAAGAGCGCTTGTCGTCTGCTCACCGCAATCTCATCTCCCCGATCAACTCCCCGGCTGGCGCCAGGAAGCTCACCGCTTGGCCGGCTCCAAGCGAACCTGGCGGATGACCACCTTCTCCTTGACTTTCTGGGACATCGGGTCACTCGGCGCTTCGGAGATCTTCTCGACCGTCTCGATCCCCTCGATGACTTCGCCAAAGACCGTGTACTTCCCATCCCACTCCGGATGGGGCATGAGCGAGATGAAGAACTGGCTCGTCGCGCTGTCGACATCGCCTCCCTTGCGAGCCGCCCCGACCGTCCCCCGGACGAAGGGTCGAGTATTGAACTCGGCGGCGACCGTCGGCTGACCGGGCATTCCCATCCCCCAAAGACTCGGATCCCCGCTGCGGGTCTGTGGATCTCCTCCCTGGATCAGATTTCCAGGAATCGTCCGATGAAACCCGAGACCATCGTAGAACTTCTCCTGTGCCAGTTGCTTGAAATGGACAACGTGGCGCGGCGCAACATCCGGGAAGAAGCGGATCCGGATCTTGCCGAGGTCCGTCTCGATGACGGCATCCTGCGAATCGACCACCGTCGGATCTGGCGTCGCCAGTGGAACCGGCGTCGGCTTCGCCGGCGCGGTCTCAGACCTTTCCGCCAGCTCCGATGGCTTCGGCGAACACCCGGACGCCAATCCAATCCCCACCAACAGCCACGCTCCCCAGCTCCAATTCCGTCGTCTTCTCAACATCTTTGCCGTCTCTCCTTCGACTGATTGTTCCGATCTTACCCCTGGTCGTCAGACCGATTTCCGCTCAGAGCTTCTTCCGCAGCAGCTCATTGACCGCTTTCGGATTGGCCTTGCCCTGCGTGGCCTTCATGACTTGGCCAACAAAGAAGGCGAGGAGCGCCGTCTTGCCGCCCCGATACGCCTCAACTTCCCGTGGATTGGCGACCAGTACCTGGTCGATGATCGATTCAATGGCCCCCTCATCACTGATCTGCACCAACCCTTTCCGTTCAATGATCCGGGCAGGCGGCTCCCGGGTCTCCACCATCTCGACAAGGACCTCTTTGGCGATCTTCCCAGAGATCGTCCCATCCTCGATCAGGCGAATCAATGCCCCAAGATCCTCAGGCGCCACCGGCGAAGAGTCGATCTCCCTCCCAATCGCCCGCAGTTCGCGCAGCAGTTCGGTCAGAATCCAGTTGGCCGCGGCTCGAGGATTCTTGGCCGCGGCCGCCGTCGCCTCGAAATAGTCGGCAATCTCCCGCTGCGCCGTCAAGGTCCCCGCCTCTTCCGCCCCCATGCCGTAGTCATCGAGAAACCGTTGCCGACGAGCTTCCGGCAACTCGGGGAGAGACGCCCGGGTCTGCGCGATCCAGTCTTCACTGACTTCGAGGGGCGGCAGATCCGGATCGGGGAAGTAGCGGTAGTCGTGCGCATCCTCCTTCGACCGCATCGTGTAGGTGCGATTCTCGCGCTCACTCCACAATCGGGTCTCCTGGACGATGACGCCTCCAGTTTCACGGACGGTAATCTGCCGGTCAATCTCGAAGTCGATCGCCTTCTGCAGGAACCGCAGCGAGTTGACGTTCTTGATCTCCACCTTCGTCCCCAGCGCCGACTCGCCGCGGGGCCTCACCGAGACATTGGCGTCACAACGCAGATTGCCTTCCTCCATGTTGCCGTCGCAAACCCCGACATACTGCAGAGTGCGGCGCAGGAAGCTGACGTAATCATAGGCCTCCCAACTCGTCCGAAAATCGGGTTCGCTGACGATCTCGAGCAATGGGGTCCCCGCGCGATTGAGGTCGATATGGGTCTTCTCCGGATGCCCAATATCGTGAGCAGACTTCCCGGCGTCTTCCTCGATGTGGGCCCGGGTAATGCCGAACCGCTTGCGTTGCCACTCGATCGCCCGGCCACCCTCATCCCGCTCACTCGTCATGATCTCGACCTCTCCCTGTTCCGAGAAGGGTCGATCGTACTGGGAGATCTGGTAGCCCTTGGGAAGATCTGGATAGAAATAGTTCTTGCGAGCAAAGATGGAACGGGGATTGATTCGCAAGCCGAGCGCCAGCGCCGCCTTTCCAGCACAGACGACCACCTGCCGATTGAGGACAGGCAAGGCGCCTGGAAGCCCGAGACAGACCGGACAGGTGTTCTCGTTGGGAGCCTGCCCGAAGCCCGTCGAACAGGCACAGAAGATCTTCGACTGGGTATTGAGTTGGGCGTGCACCTCCAACCCGATCACCGCTTCCCATCCCGCTTTCACTTTCGATCCCCTCCCCTCTCTCGCCTGACCTCGTCTCACGCTCACCAAATGAGCGGCGATTATACCACGCAATTCGCGGCACGTTTCCGCATCAACCCTTGCCCTTCGTCAAAAGCGAAGAGGCCGGATCCTCCACCCGACCTCTCCTCCCTCATCTGATGCGGGCCCCCCGGCCACTCACTTCTTGCCGCTGGAGATCGCCCGTCGCCCGACACAGTAGAGGTACTTGTCCGTCCGCACCAGAAGCTGCCCATCCGAAACGGCAATCGTACTCAGACAGTACCCATCGACTTGGTTCTCCGCGAGGAGTTCGAAGGTCGGGCCCGCGCGAAACACAACCGTCACGCCATCTTCATTGGTCACATAGATCTTCCCATCGGCAAGGATGGGAGAGGCGCTGTAGGTGCCCGGCTTGAGTCGCTGTGGACCGTAGACGACCGCACCCGTCTTCATCTCGTGCACGAAGAGCGCGCCATTCTCGCGAACGAGGTAGATATACTGGCCATCGGTGACGGGGGTGGCCACATCGGGCCCATTCGGTGTTGTCCAGGAAACGTGGCTCTGGCTGACGTCCCCTCGGCCGCCAGTCCGTACCGCGATATATGGATTGCTACGGCTCCCCGCAAAGACCATCCCATCGCCAATCACGGGAGAGTTGACGATCCGGTTGAACGGGATGTTCTGCGGGTTGAGCCCATAGGCCCGCCAGACCTCCCGACCATCGGCCGGTTCGTGCGCCGTCACACAGTCCCCTCCGCTGAGCACAATCAGATCCTTGCCCTTTTCGGAGAGCAAGGTCGGCGTGACATAAGAGTCCGGCGATTCCACCTGTGCCGGGGTCGGCCGCTCGACCCGCCAGAGCGTCTTGCCCGTCTGCGCATCGATCCGCAGGAGATAGGAGGGATCGTCCGTCTTCATCCCGTGCAGCACGGGGACGAAGAGCGTCTGCTGATAGAGAAGCGGCGTCGAGGCATAGCCGTGATTCAATCCAAATGCACCATAGTCCTTCTGGATATCGCGCGACCAGCGCTCACGCCCCTCGAAGTCGAAGGCCTTGAGAATGCCCGTCCCGGTCATCACCCAGACCGTTCGACCATCCGTGATCGGCGAAGGCGAGGACATATTCTGCTTGCGTCTTCGCTCATCCCCTCCCCCAAGGGACCGCTTCCAGCGAACCGCGCCCTTCGCCCGATCGACTGCCCAGAGCGAGAGGGCGCCACTTGTCGTCGTTCCCTCGGCGACATTGAGAAAGATCGTCTCGCCCCAGACCACCGGAGTCGACCCACTCCGATCCGGCATCGCCAACTTCCAGGCGATGTTCTCCGTGTCGCTCCATTTGACCGGAAGGTTCTTTTCACCACTGATCCCATTGGAAGACGGCCCCCGCCAATTGGGCCAATTCTCGGCGCCAACCGACTGGATCATCCACACTCCAATCAGGGCGAGTCCACCAATGACGATACTCCCCCTCATCAGACCAACCATTCTAAGCACGACTCGTCCCATCTCGTCCTCCCTTCCAGGGCTTTGGGCCTTCCCAAGCTTTTGCTTGAATCACTTTGGGGCATCTCGTGGCAATCGTCTTCCAATGCCAACTCTCTCCGGGTTTGATTCGGGAAGAGGGGTCCATCGCGCCGCTGCCCGAAGGAGCCCCTCCCAGGTTGAGGGGAAATCAACGGCCCCGGTTCAGGCCTTGGGGTTAGTCACGGCCCCTTCGGCCGCCGAAGAGACCAGGGCAACGTACTTGGCGAAGACGCCTTTCGGGTAGGCCGGTGCCGGAGCGGTCCATTCGGCAAGACGTCCGGCCAGCTCCGCATCCGTCAACTCGACCGAGAGTGTCCGCTGCGCCAAGTCGAAGACGATCGTATCCCCTTCCCGCAGAGCGGCAATCGGGCCACCCACCGCTGCCTCAGGAGCAACGTGGCCGACCATCAAGCCGCGCGTCGCTCCGCTGAACCGGCCATCCGTCAGCAGGGCGACCGATTCGCCGAGGCCCTCTCCGACGATCGCCGCCGTCACCCCAAGCATTTCGCGCATTCCCGGGCCCCCCTTTGGCCCCTCATAGCGAATGACGACGACATCGCCCGGTTGGATCTGGTGGCTGGTGACGGCTACCATCGCGTCCTCCTCACAATTGAAGATGCGCGCAGGTCCCCGATGCTCCTTCCGCTCAAATCCGGAGAGCTTGACGACCGCTCCCTCCGGCGCCAGATTTCCCTTGAGAATGACCAGACCTCCTGTCGATTTGATCGGCTTCTCGACCGACCAGACCACGTCCTGGCCGGGTGTCTCCTTCGCCTTCGCCGCCTCTTCCGCGAGGGTCGCCCCGGTCACGGTCTGCTGGCTTCCGTCCAGTACTCCCCCCTCGACCATCCGTTGCGCAACCAGCCCGATCCCCCCGGCACGCCCCAGATCGACCGCCGTGTAGCGGCCCCCGGGCTTGAGATCCGTAATCAACGGCGTACGCTGACAGATCGGATTGAACTCATCGATCTTCAGCGGAATCCCCGCCTCGTGCGCCAACGCCAGAATGTGCAGCACCGCATTGGTCGAGCCACCCGTCGCCGCCACTCCCGCAATCGCATTCTCGAACGATGACCTTGTCAAAAGGTCACTCGGACGCGTCCCCCGCCGGAGCAACTCGACCACCAGTTGACCACACTCGTAGGCCGTCTGCTCTTTTCGTGGGTCGATCGCCGAGACACTCCCAGTTCCCATCGCCGACATTCCCAAAAACTCCAGGACCATGGCCATGGTGTTGGCCGTGTACTGTCCACCACACGCGCCCGTGCCTGGGCAGGCTGCGTTCTCAACCTCGAGAAGTTCTTCGTCCGAGAGGCGCCCCGCCGCGTTCGCCCCGACGGCCTCGAAGACATCCTGAATCGTCACATCCCGCCCCTGGAAACGACCGGGAGCGATCGAACCGCCATAGAGGACCAGCGAGGGGATATCGAGCCGGATCAACCCCATCGCCGCCCCTGGAATCGTCTTGTCACAGCCGACGATCGCAATCATCGCGTCGAAGAGATAGCCCCGCCCGACCAGCTCGATCGAGTCCGCGATCAGGTCGCGACTGACGAGCGAGGCCTTCATCCCTTGCGTCCCCATCGTCACCCCGTCGCTGATCGAGATCGTGTTGAACTCCATCGGCGTCGCCCCCGCCGCCCGGATGCCCTCCTTGACCCGCGCTGCCAGATCCCGGTGGTTAAAGTTGCACGGCATCGTCTCGATCCACATATGGGCCACCCCAATGATCGGCTTCGCCAGATCCTCATCGGTAAACCCAATCGCTTTCAGCATGGATCGTGCCGGTGCCCGATCCCGACCATTTGTCAAAAGATGACTCAGATGCTTCGGATTGAATGACATGCTTCCACGTTCCTTTGGATATGTTTGGATGTGTTAAGACTGCGCCTCTCGCCGATCTCTGCCGCAGCCTCTGAGAAGACTCGACTGAGCCTCTCTCAGACAGGTCCAGCGCCGCGTCATTGTGGCGGACTTCCTTCTCCAGCGCAAGAATCGACGCGCATCCGTCGCCGCTCCCGCCACGTCGAACCAATCGCCAGCCCCATCACCACCAGATTGGAGACGATGATCGGGGGCGCCTCCAGCAAGATCCCATACCCGAGCCACAAAGACGCCGCCCCGGCCTGCACCAACCGCAACGTCTCGGGTCGCCGACAGAAATAGGAACTGGCAAAGACCACCGTTGCGACCCAACCAATCCAACTAGCCACGTTTCTCCCCCACATTCTTTCCTGGGAATCCTCTTCTTGTCCAATTCTCTGCGGCACCCGCCAACGGGTCCCGACGCTGCTCGACTCATCCCTCTTCAAGCAGTGCGGATCGAAGTAGGCGCGAATCGTGCCCAGCCTTCCGCCCAAAAAGTCCCCAGATCATTGAAACTGAGCCTTGAGCCAAGCCGCCCGCTACCCGCCTCTCTTTCCCTCATCTCCCTGGCGGAGACCGTCCACGGGCAGTTCTTCACTTGCAAGATCGGACCCAACCTTTCTGGCCCATTCTACCTCTTCGACCGCAAGTTCAGAGCAGCACTTCCCCCCAACCCGCTCCCACCTCCCCAAAATGATTTCAAGTCGATGACCAGACGTCCCGGCCCAACAAATGGAAGAGGGAGCCAATGGGCGCATCCGTCCGCCTCGACAGATCAAGGAGACGCGGTCAGGCCAATGCCAGTTGTCCTGGAATTCGCTCGCGGATGATGACCTGGAAAGAGGGGGAGCTGGCCGGAGAGGATCCGGCAAGAAGCAGGTAAAAGAGACTGCCACGGGGATCCGAGGGTGTGCGGATCCCCGTGGCCGCGCGG
>JBMUAP010000068.1:0-10068 GCA_049454155.1 Blastocatellia bacterium | reverse complement strand
CGCGCAGCCGATAGCCGCTCTTCGCGTTCGCCGCAATTGCCAATCCGATCGCGGTCGCTGCGTATGGAAAGGGCGAGCGCCGCACGTTTCGCCCATACCGTTCGCGCAGCAACCGCGAGACTAGCGGGAGATCGCTCGATCCCCCGACCAGGTAGACCGCTGCTGTCTGGTGGAGGTCGACGCCTGCTTCGCGCGCCGAGTTGCTCATGACCGTCTCCATTGCCTCGATCGTACTCTCGATCAGCGGACGGCAGGCCTCGTAGAACTGTGCCACTGCAAGGGTGACCTCCCCAGCTCCCGCGATTCCAGTTCCAAGGTCGATGGTGATCCGACGGGAGTTCGCGTGGAGCGACTCTTTCTTGTGTCGACACTCGTCGAGCAGCGGCAGCAGCTCGTGGTCCTCGACGGTCTCGATACCCGCCTCGGCCAGCGCGAGATCGAGCAGGATGATGTCGAAGTTGTCACCTCCCAGTTTGGCGATCCCCTCGCTGCTGAGCACCTCGTGGCTCTGCTCGACCAGACTGATCACTGACGAATCGAAGGTCCCTCCCCCCAAATCGTAGACGACCAAGTTCTCCCGCGTCGCGCTCCCCCTACTCTGGGTCAGCAGATGCGCATATTCGATCCCCGCCGCGGTCGGTTCGTTGATCATCCCTTTGACGTCAAACCCGGCCCGCCGGAAGCCGTCAAGTGTCAAAAATCGCTGGTTGCTGTTGGCGTTTGCCGGGACTGAGATCATCGTCGCCATCTTCTCCCGCGGCTTGGTCCGCAGGTTGGAGCGGCTCAGCAGATCTTGCCGCAGCTGGCCGAGGAACCCGCTCAACAACTCGATCGCTGAACGTTCACAGGTCCCGATCCGAATCTTCTCCCCTGGCCCCAACTCCCCGAGCGCTCGTTTGAAAGAACGAAGAACGGTCCAGCCCTCTTCGCGTTGTCTCGCCAGGGCATCCAGGCCGTAGACCAGCTCCTCCCCCTTCGCAGCGACGATCGATGGATACCAATGCAAGATCTGCTCGCCCTCTGCACCGCCCGACTCACTTCCCGGCTGAAAGCTGATCACCGGATAGTTGCCCCGATCCACCGTGGCTACTACCGTCCGTGTTGTCCCAAAATCGATTCCCAATCGAACCATGATACCGTCTTCTCCTCTGGTCTTTCCCCAGCCGTTCCGGCACTTCCCTGACCGGCTCCGAAGTGAAAGGCGAGATCCCTCCGAACTCCCTGCTCGCTCACCATCGCCCCAATCGGAATGGAGGCGAATCGATCAAAGCGAGAAAAGAATGTCCCGCAATGGGAAGCCGCACCAATTCTACCCCAGTACTCGCGATACCCGAACGGCTGCTTCCCAGATCGATCGTTGGACATCTCGACAGAGGACAAGCTGGATCGTCTTTGGATTAGTCGCTTCTTAACGCTTGGCTGCTCTTTTCCTCTCCCAGCCTTCCATGTAGAATGAGTACTTTGCTTTTTCATTCTACTTTTTTCATTCTTCTATTGGCTCGATTGGCCTTCGCTACAGTCGAATCTCTCTTGGCACCCACAGGTGCCCAGGGAGGACTGTCGACAAGGGGATTTTCAATATGATCACCATCGGCATTCATTACAACGGGACGGTGGCAGTCCTCGATTTAAAGGGGAAATTCATTAAGGGGCAGGGGGGACATCAGCTGCAAATGCTGGTCAACAAGGTCCTCACCGCCGGATCGACCAAGATTCTGCTCAATCTGACGGAGGTTCCCATGATCGATAGCATGGGGATTGGGGAGATCGTTCGGGCCTTCAATCAGGTCCGCGAGGCTGGCGGAACGCTGAAACTCGTTGGGACGACCGATCGGGTCTACGGCGCACTGCGCATCACGCAACTGCTCGACCTGATTGCCAGCTTTCCCACCGAAGCCGAGGCCGTCGCCAGTTTCGGCAAGGAGAAACGGGGAAGGCCCCGCAAGAAACCCCTCCCCGATTCTGCTGAGCCCTCCCCCGCCGACGCGGAGGGAGAGGAGGATGACTGAGCCGCTCTGCAGGCTCAGTTGCGCCGGGTAACGGCGTAGTAGCCCTCTTTATGCTGTACCTTGAGATTGGGGAGTCCGCGGGGTGGTTTGACCTGCACCTTGATCTTGTGCCACTGCCCATCCCGTTTGACGTTGGTGGGCGTGTAGCCCAGGCTGTACTGATGGCGAAGTTCGAGTGCGATGCGGGTTGTGGCGTCTTCGAGCTCCGCCGCTGAACGTGGGAAGAAGGCCTTTCCACCCGTCACCTGCGCGATCTCCTCGAGAATGGCCTGCCCCTGAAGGTCGAGCGTTCCACCGGCTGCCCCTCCGAACTCGACGATTCCGATGCAGTAGATTTGGACACCTGCCTCGCGGAGTAACTTGCGCAGCTCCCCGTAGGTGTACCGTGAGGAGTTGTCCTGCCCATCCGAGATCAGCAGCAGCGCCCGCTTAGTGTGACGCCCCTGCTTGACCTTCTCGATCCCAAGGTAGGCGGCATCATAGAGGGCCGTCTGCCCCTTTGGGTCGACCAGTGTCAGCTTGTTGACGAGCGTGTCTCCGTCCGAGAATTCGGCGATCAGGTCGGCGCGCTGATTGAATCCGACGAGAAAGAAGTCGTCCTCCTGGTGGCTCGTCTCGACGAATGCCCGGAGGGAGTCCCTCGCGCGATCGAGCTTTCCCTTCATGCTTCCAGACACGTCGAAGACGATCCCCAGGCTGACTGGCACGTCGTCATCATTGAAGAACTCGATCGATTGTTTGACCTTGTCCTCGAAGATCTCAAAATGCTGTCGATCGAGACCCGTGACCAGCCGATTGTATGGATCGGTCACCGTCACTGTCAGCGTCACCAGATCGGTGTCGAGCTTGATTCGCTCGTCTTGTGCAGGGACCTGTCCGTTCCCTGGCCCCCCTGTGGGGGAAGCTGCCGGAGGGGTCGGACGGGGTACTTCTGTGGAGGGTGAAGGAGAGGATCCTGTTCCTCCAGGTGTCTGTGCCCAGATGATTCCTGTTCCCCCACCCGTGATCCCGATCGCGATGAGAAGACCAGAGAGCAAGACCCAAGTCGAATCCCGCCGTGAACTCTGATCAAATAACTGACTCCTCAAGGCGCCCTCCCTCTGATGACTGGTTCATGGGTCCAAGAAGGTCCATTCTGACCTCTTCCTCTCCCTCCTCTCTCCGCTAGCGGGAGGGAACGAGCAGATCGAACAGGAGACTCGTGTCGACTGCCTGTGCATCTGACTTAGCCATTCGCCAAACAGGAAAATTGTAGCACAAGGACGGAGGGCCACCATCACCCTTCCCTGACTCGAGGGAAAAGGAAGAAAATCGACAACGAAACGCGAGAATTGGCGCTCACTCAAGGCCGAAGAGGGATGGGCTGCTCACCGCTCTGATAGAGAAAACCAGTCTGTCGGTCGAGCAGCTGGTATTCGAGAATCGCCGGCGAGCGGAGGGAGCCAGGCAGAGAGATTGCGAGGGAGAGGGGCTCGGATGAGTTCGGGATCTCTGTCTCTGAGCGGGAAAAGATGGGCCCGCCCTCTTCGCGACCGACCATCACCAACCGGTACCCTGCGCTGGCTCGCCCTCGGATCCAGACCCGTACCTGGAGGGGCTCACCCGGCAGGTACTCTGCCCGGTCGAATTGGAATGGACCGACTTCCCCTTGCACGGCCTCTTCCTGCTCCATCAGTGCGATCAGGGTGACCTCGCCGGAAAGGAGAGGATCACCTTGCGCACCTCTGAGCACATAGCGGATCGGGCGATCAAGATCCTGTTCGTCCTCTCCCGTCAGCGGACCCTTCGGAGAGGGAAGGGGTAGCCGCAGGCTGGCCTGTGCCCCCAACCGCAGGCGACGCTCAATCCGCCTTCCCTGCCACTCGATCTCGAAAACACCTTCGCCACTCAAGTCTGGTGCTGCCACTTCGACGATCAACTGCCCTGCCTCTTCCTCCGTCTCCGCGGCAAGGAGTCGCAATGCCAGCGCAACCTCCGTCGATGCCACCTTATTGGGAGCGAGGTCTGGGTTCGTCGAAAAGGTGGAGGGCTCGTTGGCCCTGCCCATTTTGGCCTCAGGTGCGCGCTGGGCGGGACGGTCTTGTCGTTCGAGCCGGATTGCCGTTCCCAGGAGGTGACGTTCAGTGACTCGCAGCGGACCCTGGCGGTAGAGCACCAATCTGCTCCCCAAATGAATCGACAAGAGAGAGGAGGTATCAGGATCGACCCGCAACTGGACCTCTCCCGCTGGCTCCTCAATGACGACAGGCAGTCGAACGGAGGTCCCAGGGAGAATGGCAAGGGTTCCTGCGCCAATCCGGGAGAGACCCTCTGACCCTTTTTCCAGGGAAATTTCGATTCGCAGGTGAACTGGCTCCAACTGGGTCTCCGATGTCGGCGGAGAAACACTTATTGCCAGAACAAGTCCTCCCTCCACCGCTTCGAGCGAGGCTTCGATCGCAGGATGGGCCACCGGCTTCCGTTGCGCCCAGCTTTCCAATTCCAGCGCCAAGAGCACTGCCATCATCAGCCCTTTGATTGAACATCCACGGCGATCCATCCGATCTTCTTCCCCTGCGTTCCTTTCTCGATTCCTTCCCCAAGGGCGGACAGAGTGAGAGGGAGTTCGACGAGGGCAATGAGCGTCAACCCATTTCCTTCCGTCTCCCTCCCTCCTCTTTTTTCACAACCCTTTTCGTGGGTGGATCTGAGTGAGTGCTTACTCGGGCTCACCGTTAATGGCACGGTTGAGACGCGAGATGATCCCACGAGCTTGTCGGCCCGTGTTGATTTGGCGGGCCCAGACCGTCAGGAGGACCTCCACTTCTTCAGGTGAGTACTTGCGAATGGAGGGGCCACCTTCGCGCCCGTTGACATCGACGACAATCCGATTGAACCGCATTTGGGCTCCACTCACTGTCACTTCCATCGGGCTGATTTCGAGATGGAGTACTGGCGCAGCGGTTCCAGATTGGAAGTTGGCAATTACCCCTGTCTGACGGAAAGAGGATTGGACACTGGCGAGGGGCTTCCCAGTCAGCGTCGCAATCTGCTGGCGCGCATCGTCTGGGATGGTATAGTCGACCGTTCCGACCAGTGTGTCGTCGCTATTGGCAGCAGTCAGGGTGAAGGTGATCTTCCCCCGTACGTCATAGACATCGACTCCCGCGTTCGTCAGTTTGGCAATGACCAGTTTGGGGGAAGTTTTATAGGCAACTGGTTTGGCCTGCTCACTCTCCTGTGCCAGACCAACGAGAGAGAGGAAGAAGAGACTTGCCATTGAGATAAGCAAATTGATTGAGTTCTGGATGATCTTGATCCTACGCATCTGATCGTTTGCCTCCGTACTAGAGAAGTTGTTCTGCGTGCGGGTGAAGAGTTCGATCCGCCTGCAGAAATGGATCACGGTGATACCGTCTTTCGGAAATTGGCCTTACTGAATTGAGTCGCTGAGTACATGGCTACATCAAGAGCCAAACTGGTGATCGACTCTTTTGGAGTCGGTTGGATTCGCGTCATCGTGCAGGCGGGGCACCATCAGCACAAGTCGTATAGATTACGGATTCAAGCATTGAAGATCAACATCAAAAATTGAGCCCCTGGTCGACACGGGATCGGGCATTTTCTGGTTGAGCGAAACCTCTGCAGGGGGAAGGAGAAGTCGGTTGAGGGCGCGAAGAATCCCAAGTCGTGATCGACCCGCGTTGATCTGCCGGGTCCAGCTGCAGAGTAGTTGCGGCACCTCCGCCTCGGTCTCTTCGACTTTGATCAAGAAGGATGGAACTTGGAGTGGTCCGCTCTCGATGGGCAGCTCCAATGCGGGAATTCACAGATGGAGTGAGGGGCAGAATGTCCCTTTTTGCCAATGGGCACGAACCTCCTGCTTCAGAGAACCCAAAGCCTCCTCCAGTTGGTTCGGCAATCTGTTCCGGCGGGAGTGGCGGTCCAAGAAGGTCAGATCTAAGCGGCCCCGCAGCGTGTCGTCCTCTGGATTCGCTTCAAGAAGGGTCAGGGTAACTTGTCCCGTGATCATCTGCCCTCCGACACGCCACTCGATTCTTTGTGGTGCGGTGGTGAACCCAGCAGCGGACTCTCTTCCACGTTCGCTCTGCTCGGAGGGGGTGATCGAGCCTCCCTCAACCAACCTGAGATCAGAGAAAATCGCCCCACTGACCAGCAGAATGAGCAGAAGGGGGACGGCCATGAGAGGCCGACGTCGTTTCTCCCATCCCGCCGTCTGATGAACGGACTGGTTTCGCATTGGTGCACGCTTCCTCAGAAAAAACACCTGCCAAGCTCTCCATTGCCTCAGTCGGGGTATGCTATTCATCGATTTTCGCCATTTTCGCCGTCAAGTTTTCCCCGTCTGGGTTGATTCTTTCCCACCTGCACTGCGTGAGATGACTACTCCCATCCCTGGCGAGCCGATATACTTTGTCTTCGGATCGTGTTCCGAATCAGGAGAGGGCGGCTCAGGATGGGACAATCGATCGCTCCGTCTCAAGGATGACCGGAAGATGGAAGCGAGTCCTTGAGGAATGATTGGGAAGAGGAGCAGAAGCAGAGAAAAGGGCCAGTGATCCCTGGAAATGCATAAGGCCAAGAGGGATCCTAAGAAAGGACGCCGAAAGTGGGGAGATCCATCACAAACGGGCCACCGCAAGATCCGACGTAATGCGCTCGACGAAAATTCCCCAGTGAGTGCAACTTTCGCGACGAGCGCACTACGCGAACGTCGAAGACCTACACGCACGAAAGAGACAAGGGTTCATCTTTTTTATTTCCGGTTGGCGGTCTTCACTTCAACCTTGAAGACGAGGCCGAGATCGCGGGTTTGATGGAGAGTCGAAGTAAGGAGGGAGAGATCGCGTGGCGGCAACCAAAAGGGGAGATCGGGCTGGGCGCGGGCTGCGGGTGGGGGTCGATACTGGAGGCACCTTCACCGACTTTATCGTCATGGGAGGTGGGAGGCGAGTCGTCTTCAAGGTTCCGTCGACGCCCCAGGCACCCGAGGAGGCGATTCTGCAAGGTCTGGATCGGGTGCTGGCTTCCGGGGACGCTGGCGTGGGGGCTGTGGAGTTGGTCCACGGGACGACCGTGGCAACCAACGCCCTGCTCGAGCGCCGTGGGGCCCGAGTGGCCCTCGTGACGACCGCCGGGTTCGAGGATGTCCTCGAGATTGGCCGTCAGACGAGACCAGATCTCTACAATCTGCAAGGCAGTCGACCCGCGCCACTCATCCCGAGAGCGTTCCGCTTTGGGGTGCGCGAGCGGATCACTGCGGATGGTGCCATTCGTCAGCCATTGACCACGGAAGAGGTGGACCGGCTGATCTCCCGCCTGAGACGGGCGCAGGTGGAGGCCATCGCGGTCTCACTCCTCTTCTCGTTTGTCAATCCGGTGCATGAGCGACTCCTCGAGGAGCGGTTGGCCGATCTCGGTCTTCCCCTCTCGATCTCTTTCCGGATCCTGCCTGAGTATCGAGAGTATGAACGGACCTCGACCCTGGCAATCAACGCTTATCTTGCTCCGCGGATGGCCCGCTACCTCGGGCGGTTGGAGGAGGGGGTCACTGCGGGGGCAGCGCGGGCAGGGAGGCTGTGGGTCATGCAGTCCTCCGGGGGAACAATCTCGGCGCAGACGGCGGCGCGGGAACCGGCGGCCCCACTGCGTGTTGGGCCGCAGTCGGCTGGCGCTGAACCAGGACCGGCCTGTTATGGACGCGGTCAACGGCCGACGGTCACAGACGCCAACGTGGTGCTTGGTCGGTTTGCCGGACGGGGGCTTCTGGGCGGAGCGGTCGCACTCGACGCGCAACGGGCCCGCGACGTGCTGACCGAACTGGCTCGCGAGATGGCCCCGTTGGCCGGGCGTCGGGTCACCGTGGAAGAGGCGGCCCTTGGGGTGATCCGCGTTGCCAACGCCAATATGGAGAGAGCTCTGCGGCTCGTCTCAGTCGAGCGGGGCCATGACCCGCGCGCCTTCACCCTCGTCAGCTTTGGGGGGGCAGGTGGGCTGCACGCCCTGGCGCTCGCCGAATCGCTCGCCATTCCCCGGGTGCTGATCCCGAGCGACCCAGGTGCCTTTTCGGCGCTGGGTCTGTTATTGGCGGAGGTCCGCAAAGACTACTCCCGTACCGTGATGCAGACCGCACTCCGCTGGAAGGATCGGAGTTTCGACGACCAACGGCGACTGGATGAGATGGTTGCGCAGATGCGCGAAGAGGCGCGCACAGAGCTTGGCCGAGAAGGCTTTTCCGATCGCCGACTGCGCCTGCATGCCGCGCTCGCCTTGCGCTATCTCGGCCAGTCCTATGAAATCGAAGTCCCCCTCTCTACTGACCCGGTGGCGGCGTTTCATCTTCGCCACCGCAGCCGGTATGGCCATGCCAATGAGACCGCCCCAGTCGAGATCGTCAGCTTGCGAATGTCAGCGATCGGGTTGACGGAGAAGCCGGAGTTGCCGGATCAAGCAGAGCTGCCCGGACAGTCGGCCCCGCTCCCTGAGCCGTTGGCGATGGCCCCGGTTCATCTGGGGCGGAGACGGGAGAATCTGCCGGTCTTCGACCGTGCCACGCTCCAGCCCGGCGCCGCGATCACCCGGCCGGCGATCATCACCGAGTATGGATCGACCACTTTTCTCCCCCCAAGCTGGCGATTGGAGGTCGACCGCTGGTCCAATCTGCTCCTCACGGCGGGACCTGCCAACTGAGCCGTCGGGTGTTGGTCGTGGCGGACAGCTATCTTGACAGGAGCACGGTCCCGGCATACTGTCAAAGAACTCTCTGGGTCGAGAAAAATCTCTGGGCAAAGAGTGGGTCATCCGAGGCTGGGAGGCGTATGGCAAGACAGAAGTCCGGTAAGAAGGTGGATGGGAAGAGGACCGCGAGGGGGGCGGACCTGCGAGTTCCGGATCCAGGTCGCCGCCGCTTCCTCTGGGTGGGGTCGGGAGCGGTGGTTGCTGGACTCGGCTTGGCTGGGTGGGTCTACTCGCGACGATCAGACTCTCCAACGACTCCGGGAGGGGTGCCCTCTGCGCGGACCCGAGGGGTCAGCCTGCCGCCCCGGGTGCTCCCGGCCAACGAGGCGACTGCGCGACAGGCGGCGGAGGAGATGCTGGTTCACTACACGAACGACCTGGAGAACCCCTCTTCCATCATTCACGCCATTCGGGGTCTCGGGCGAGGCTTTCGCCTGACGGATGGAACGACCGCCGTCGATCATCTCTGTGCGCGCTATGCCCTCGATCGGGAAGTGGCCGGTCAGCGGCTCGTCTACTTCCAACGGGAAGCGGAAGTGCACGAGAACAGCTTTCTCAAGACCTTCCTCGAAGCTGGAGTTCCCGAGAACCAGCCGATTGTCGTCGGAGATCGTCGATACCGGTTGGGTGATCTTGCCATGAGTGGACAGTCCCTCTTCCGCTGTGATCCCACGGACCTCTACCGCTTCGATGACCGTCAATACCGCTACGATCCAGCTTTCATTCCCCCAAGACCTCCGGCCCCCTCTGGTGCGGCGGCAACTGGGCCGACCGATGATGCAGGCTGCGCAGGAGGCGGGGCCGACAGTGGAGAACTGCTCCACGAGCACCTTCCCTGGGGGCTGATCGCCTTCTCGCGCTTGGTCTCTCCCGAACGTCCGACCTGGACCAACGCCTTTGGTGAGACGATCGACCTGCACGCTGTCCTCGATCGCAGTTTGGCCGCCTACGAAAGTACTTGTGCGCTTGGCCAGGAGGCCATGTTCAGAGGCGAGATTGCTCCGGCCAACTTCCGGGCCGCCATCAAAAAGTATAGCTGTTTTGGGCTCCACACGGTCTACTGCTACCTCGTTGCTTGGCATCAGGGGCACGTTGCCCACGACCTGCCGAACCGCATGAAGTGGATGATCGATCTGCTGACCTACCGGCTCAAGAGCGATGCCCTGGCGATCGTCGAGGAGTATGCCCGCGGGGCCAAGGGTGCCCCAAGCTCGATTGTCGAAGCCTTCTCGACCCGTGCGCTCGTCAAGCTCTATGGACATGCCTTTGAAGCGATCAACTACGCGCGGCTTCACCGGCTGATCGATTTCTCCCCCTCTCA
>JBMUAP010000067.1:0-10151 GCA_049454155.1 Blastocatellia bacterium | reverse complement strand
CAGAGCGATTGGAAGAGTGGTGGTGGGTGGGGCAGTCGTGCTCGCCTTCGGCCTCCTTCTTGGGTTGGGTCTTCCCGGCCGTTCGTCCGCCAGCTGGGGCGAGCCAGCTGTTCCGTCAGCGTCGGCCGCTTTCCACACGGCGGAGATGATCTTCCCTTTGGAACATTGGCACAACCACTCCTCGATGGTGGTCGAAGCGCCCAACGGCGAATTGATCGTCACTTGGTTTCACGGATCGGGCGAGCGCCAAGCCGATGACGTGGTCATCGAGGGGGCCCGCCTGGCCCGTGGCGCACGGTCGTGGAGTCCTCGCTTTCAGATGGCCGACACACCGGGGTATCCCGACACCAACTGCACCCTCTTTCTCGACCCACAAAACCGGCTCTGGCTGCTCTGGCCAACCATCATGGCCAACGAGTGGCACACCGCGCTCATGAAGTACAAGATCGCGCGACAGTACCAAGGCGAAGGGTCGCCGGTCTGGGAGACGTCCGAAGTGCTGCACGTCACTCCCGGTCAGGAGTTCGTCGAGGAGGTCGAACGGGTGACACGGCAATGGGAAGCGGAGATCGGAGGGATGCCGGAAGCGCAGCAGGCCCGGGCCCGCACCCACATCCAGAGCTTGCGCACGCAGGCGGCCGACAAACTCTCCCGGCGGCTCGGGTGGATGACCCGCGCCCACCCCTTCCTGCTCGATGGAAAACGGCTGATCGTCCCCCTCTACTCCGACGGCTACTCCTTCTCGTTGATGGCCTTCACCGACTACTGGGGACGGACCTGGAAGGCCAGTCGTCCGCTGATTGGATGGGGGAACATCCAACCGAGCATCGTCCGACGGAAGGACGGAGCACTCTACACCCTCATGCGCGACAACGGACCACCGCCCAAACGGCTGCACCAGAGCGTCTCTCTCGATCGAGGGGAGACGTGGTCTCCAGTGACCGACAGCGCGCTGCCAAATCCAGGGGCCGGGGCCGAGATCATCAACCTGCAGAATGGCCACTGGGCACTCATCTACAACGACACGGAGGTTGGCCGCCATCGCCTTGCCGTCGCCATCTCGGACGATGAAGGGGCCTCTTGGCGATGGCAGCGCCACCTCGAGGCCGACCCCGCCGGGCCAGAGGCCGGATCCTACCACTACCCTTCCCTGATCCAGGCGCGGGATGGATCACTCCACGCCACCTACAGCTACTTCGACAACCGCAAAGAGGTCCCGCTCGACCCGCAAGGAAAGCCTCGCCGCAAGGCGATCAAGCACGCCCATTTTAACGAGGCCTGGGTCCAGGCGGGAGATCCCGCTCCAGCGGCTGGCAAGGCCGAGATGAAGGGAGAGAGCCGACGATGAAGACCCGCACCACCTCCTTTCCGTCCCAGGCCAGATGGCTTGTCGAGCCGTCGGGCCTCCTGAGAGGCTGGAGACACGCACTCCCTCTTCTCGTTCTCTCGATTGGGGTGGGGGGACTTCTTCCCTCCCCCATTCACGCCCAGCCCGAGCGGTTTGTGCTTGGACAGAAGCTGCGTGCCTGTGAAATTGCGTGGGAGAAGGCGCCAGCACCGGCCGAACGGACACGCGCCGTCGAACACCTCAAGCAGTCCGTCTCTCTCTTCTTCGGGTTCAAGCTGGCGGAAGCGGGGCGAGCGATGGACGATGCCCGGTTTGCGCTGGAATCGGCTACCTTACCCACGGATGAACGGCGTTGGGCGGAAGCGCTCTACCTGCGGCTCTCGACCCGCCTCGCCGATCCCGCGTCCGATGAGGTGACCCTCACCCTCCAACCGCTCTACCCAGTCGAGTGGCGTCAGAAGGTCCCCGAAGAAGCGGCCACGCAGAATGGGGCGGCGGTCCCCCCAGACCTCCTCCTGCGGATCACCCTCCTGCTCGAAGGACAACCGGCCCGCCAAGTGATCAATCTCCCCTTGCGGCAACTCCCCTTGACGAGCCCGCTGCCGATCACCGGGCTCGCCGAGGGAGACTACCTGCTGCGCAGCCAGATCCTCCAGGGGAAAGAGGTCTTGGCGACCCGGGAAGAGACTTTTTCGGTCTCTCAGAACCTGCGGCCAAGGTTGGCACAGATCGAGAAGTCGATCCTGACCTTGGCCAATCAACCCTCGACGACTGATCTGGCTACCGCGCGTTCGCTTCACTCCCTCCTCGCCTCGCTCGCCGAGGGAAAGACGCTCGAGACCAACTATCCGGCGTTCCGGCTGCTGCTCGAAGCCGAAGCACTCGCCCGCGACCTCTCCGAGACTCGACGCTTCTATGGCGGTCCCCAGCAGGTCGGCCAATTCTGGCTGACCTTGGCCCTGCCGGGATCGACCGTCCCGGTTCGCTTGCAAGCCCCTCCTCAAGCCGCCGCTGGCGAGCCGCTCCCGCTCGTTCTGGCCTTGCACGGTGCCGGCGGCAGCGAGAACCTCTTCTTCGATGGGTATGGGCAGGGCGCGGTCGCAACGCTCAGCGCGAAGCGTGGGTGGCTGGTCGTCGCGCCACGCGGCAGCACCGGGTTTCGTCCCGAGCGGGCGGCGGAGATCATCGACGCTGTCGACCGGCTCTACCGGGTCGATCGCCAACGGGTTTTCCTGGTGGGCCACTCAATGGGAGGAGCCCAGGTCGTGGCCTCGGCACAGGCCACTCCCAACGCCTTTGCCGGCGCGGCGGTGCTTGGCGGCGGGGGCCAGGTCCTGCCAGGAGCCGCCATCAGCCAGCTCCCGTTCTTCATTGGCATTGGGTCGGAGGACTTCGCGCTGCCCAATGCCCGTCGTTTGGAGACCGGCCTCCGCGAGCGGAAGGTCGAATCGCTGCAGGTCCGTGATTATCCGGGGATCGAACACCTCGTCATCGTCCAGGTAGCCAATCCCGACGTCTTCACCTTCTTCGATCAAGTGGCCAACCGGGGATCACGCTGACGTAACTACTCACGGCATCAATGAACATCAAGGTTTCTTGTATTCTTCTCGGTGACCTCTGCCTCGGCGGTGCAATCAAGTCTTCCGTTCTATCGTTGGTCGCTGGTTGGCCCAGTCCACCCTCTGATCTTCCTCTTCAAGAGCAGTTACACGCTGACGCTCCCCCCCTGAAACGACGAGCCGGGAACCGCTCACGGAAGATCCAAACCTTCGTGGGCGATTCCCGGCGCGGGAATGGCATCGATCGCATTCGACTGACTCAACCAGCCTTGAACTCATTGACCAGGGCCTGGACGGTCGCCTTGGCATCTCCAAAGAGCATCCGCGTGTTGTCGAGGAAGAAGAGCGGGTTCTCGACCCCGGCGAAGCCGGAGGCCATCGACCGTTTCAAAACAAAGACGGTCCGGGCCTCATCGACATTGATGATCGGCATCCCGTAGATCGGGCTCCCCTCGTCGGTCCGAGCCGCTGGATTGACCACGTCATTCGCGCCAATGACGATCGCGACATCTACCATCGGCATGACCGAGTTGGCCGGCTCCATCTCGACCAGCTGCTCGTACGGCACATCGGCCTCGGCGAGCAGAACATTCATATGTCCGGGCATCCGTCCCGCCACCGGGTGGATGGCGTACTTGACCTCGGCACCATTTCCTTCGAGCAGATTGCCCAGTTCCCGAACCACGTGCTGGGCCTGGGCCACCGCCATGCCATAACCTGGAACGAAGATGACCGAGCGGGCGGCTTCGAGAATGTAGAAGGCATCCTGCGCGGTGAGGGCCTTGACCTCACCCTGCGCCTTGTCAGACGCCTTGCCCGCGCTGGCCCCGAGTCCTCCGAAGAGGACATTGCTGAGCGATCGGTTCATCGCCTTGCACATGATCTGTGTCAGGATGATGCCACTCGCCCCAACCAAGCACCCGGCAACGATCAAGACCTTATTGAGAATGACAAATCCCGCGGCGCAGGCGGCCAGTCCGGAGTAACTGTTGAGCAGCGAGATGACGACGGGCATGTCGGCGCCGCCAATCGGGATCACCAACAACACGCCGAGCAACAACGACAAGCCAATAATCACCAGAAAGACCGGGTAGGCCTCGAGCGGATTGGCGACAAACCAACCGCCGAGCACGACGGTCACCAGGAGGAGCAGGCCGTTCAACGGCTTCTGCCCGACGTAGAGGATGGGCTTCCCAGACATCTTCTCCGAGAGCTTAGCGTAAGCGATCATGCTGCCACTGAAGGTGACGGCACCGATCAGCACGGCGAGGAAGATCGAGAAGAGGGTGAACGGTGCGCTCTCCGGCGTCTTCTGATACTCGGCCCAGCCGACGAGGAGACTGGCCACCCCTCCCAGCCCGTTGAAGAGCCCGACCATCTCCGGCATCGCCGTCATCTTGACCGCTTGTGCGACCCAGGCACCGATCGCCGCCCCCCCCGCCATCGCAATCAGAATCCACTCGAAGGAGATCCCTTTGTACAAGAGCGTTGCGACGATCGCCACCAGCATTCCAATCGCCGAGATCAGATTGCCTCGTCGTGCCGTGGCCTGGGATCCGAGCATCTTCAGCCCAACGATGAAGAGGACTGCCGAGACGATGTAGAGGATGTCAATGTAATTGTTGAGGTCCGTCATTTCTTCATCTCATCTTTCTTCTTGAACATCCCAAGCATGCGATCCGTGACGAGATAGCCGCCCACGACATTGATCATCGCACAGACCACCGCCAACATCCCGAGGACAAAGGTGAGGGTCTCGCTCTGGGTACCCAAGGCGAGGAGCGCGCCGACAATCGAGATCCCCGAGATCGCGTTCGATCCCGACATCAGCGGCGTATGCAGTTGCGACGGCACCTTCGAGATCAACTCGAACCCGAGAAAGATGGCAAGCACAAAGACAAATAGCAGAAGAATCATGTGATTACCCCATCAAGTTGCGGACCGTGTCATTGAGAACTTCGCCATCAGAGATGATCAGGCAGCTTCTCATGATCTCATCCTCCAGCGGATAGCGAAGTTCCGCTGCCTCTTTATTCCAGAAGTGCGCGATCAGATTGACGATGTTGCTGGCATACATCTGGCTGGCCGGTGCTGGCACGTGGCGGGCGAGGTTGCCAATGCCCACGACACGAACACCATCGATGAGCACCTCCTCGTTGAGCTTGGAGCACTCGACATTGCCTCCAGACTCGACGGCCATGTCGACGACAACACTCCCCGGTCGCATTTGACGGACCATTTCGGTCGTGATCAGTTGCGGTGCCTTGCGCCCAAAGACCTGGGCGGTCGTGATCACGACATCGGCTCCGGCGCACTGCTTGCCCATCAACTCCCGCTGCTTGCGGAGCTGATCCTCGCTCAACTGCTTGGCATAGCCCTGGGCCGTTCCACCTGTCTCCCCGAGATCAAACTTGACGAACTTGGCGCCAAGGGAGCGGATCTGCTCCTCGACCTCTGGACGAACATCGAAGGCCTCGACACGAGCTCCCAATCGACGGGCGGGGGCGATCGCTTGCAACCCGGCGACTCCTGCCCCGATGATGAAGACCTTCGCTGGCGAGATCGTCCCGGCCGGCGTCGTCATCATCGGAAGAATTCTCGTCAACCGCTCGGTCGCGACCACTACCGCCGCATATACCGCGAGGTTGGCCTGGGAGCTGAGCGCATCCATCTTCTGTGCAATGGTCGAACGGGGGACCATCTCCATCGCCAGAATCTTCTGGCGGCGCGCCATCGCCGGTGCCAACCGTCGGGGCTCGTCGAACGGACGGACGTGGGCAATGACGGTCGCTCCTTCCCGAAGCGTCCCAAGAGTCTCTTCGGACGGGCACCCAACCGCTGCCAAAAGATCCGCACCTGCCAGGAGCCCAGCGCGATCACTCGACATCCTCGCCCCAGCCGCTTCGTAGTCGGCATCTGACGCTCCGGCCTCCAGTCCCGCCCCACGCTCGACGGAGACCTCCGCCTTCAATTCAACCAGTTTTTTGACCGCTGCCGGGATCAAGGCGACCCGTGTCTCCAACGGCTCCGTCTCTTTCAGTACGATAATTTTCATGGCATCGTCTGTCTTTCTCTCGGATGATGAATCTCGGATTGTCGCTCGCGCCCCGCCTCCAGCCTGCTCTGCCTGGACTGGCATCCCGCAGGTCTGTTCCCTCTCCGTGCGGGCCTGATTATACGAGGATGCCCCTCCCAGGCCAAGTGAGAGGGGGCACTCTCATCTTTTACAAAAGTTTCACGATCTCCTCACGTTCTCCCTGCCGAACGGGTCATCTTCGTTGAGCAGGGAGAGAGGAAGGACGGAGGGCGACAGCCTCAGCGGGGAGAGAGCGCCCGACGGAGCCCCAGATCGAGCAGGCAAAGCAGGAGACCAACCGCGCCCGCCAGCCATAGCTGAAAAGAGAGCGCGATCAGCGAGAAGAAAAGGAGGATGCTCCTTCCGACCATCAATGCCCACGGGTGATGCACACGCGGTCCCGGGAGGAGAAGAAAGATGAGCAGGCTGACCACAAACCAGCCCAGGAAATTGTGGGTCGGAATTCCATAGTATGGCCCCGTGCCCACCCAACGCCAGTAGCCAAGCTGATTCGCCGCGAGGGGATCGATCACCAGATCGATCGCCGTCATCCAAAGTGCCCCAACGATCGCGCCGAGCAGCCGCGGCGGCCCTGGCCAGCGAAGATGGAGGTAGAGCTCCCTGGTATAAGCGACGAGCACCATCCAGGCACTCCACATGACGAGGGGGACGTTCCAGAGGTGCGGCAGGAGGACGTCGGTGTAGGCATACTCACTGAAGAGAAACCCGTAGCGCACTCCGACCACTTCGGCGATAAACCCAATCGCCGCCGCCGCCAGAAGAACCCCGACCTCGTCTCGACGGCAGGTCCCGGCAACAATCAGACCGGCAAGGAGCAGAAAGAGGGAAGCCGCCCACGGCGCGTCGAGAGGAGGTTTGCCGACGAGCGCGTAGTGGCCGATCCCCCCACCCCACATCACCAGGTAGGCGACGAAGAGCGACCGCACCCACCAACTTCTGGAGGGCGGGATCGACGCCGTCGAGGGAATCCAATTGTTGATCAGACGGATCCAGTTATCGCTCATTTCGCTCAATCAATTCCGCAGTAATTTGTGCTGAGATCAGGACGGTGGGGGTTCCCCCGCCAGGATGGGTGCTTCCGCCAACGTAGTAAAGACCTTGATAGTGGGGATCGCGATTCCCGGGTCGAAGAAAAGCCCGCTTCCAGCCGTGTGAATGGGTGCCGTAGATCGCTCCGCCGGGCATCCGGTAGCGGGTGGCAATCCGACGCGGGGTCCAGACATCCTCGACGGCGATCTCCGGGGAGATGTCGGGAAACCCACTCGCCCGCAAACGGCCAAGGACCCGTCGCCGGGCTTCTTGAATTGAATCCTCTCCCCATTGATCCGCATCATTGGCCGGCGCATTGGCCATGATGAAGAGTGTCTCCCCTTCACCGCCGGGAACGACCCCACGGTCGCTGCGACTGGCGGTGTTGAGGTAGACGGTCGGATCGGTCGGGAATCGCCGCTCGTCGAAGATCTCCTGGAATTCACGTCGGTAGTCCGTGGAGAAGAAGATCGCGTGGTGATGAAGATCGGGCATTGTTCGACGAATGCCCATCTGAAAGACCAGTCCCGACATCGACCGCTCTGCTTCTGGAAGCGCGGTCGGTTCCGGGCGCTCTCGCAGCATTCCGGGCACGGTCGCGACCTCCCCGTTCATGACGACGACGTCGGCTGGAAGGCGGGTCCCATCTCGCAGGACAACCCCCGTCACCCGGCGGTCAGAACGTTCGATCTGTTCCACCGGAGCGTTGAGCAGCATCGTCGCCCCTTTCTCCTTGGCGAGGGCGACGAGCCCTTCGACGATCTGGTAGAGCCCTCCCTCGATGTACCACCCGCCGAAGGTGTACTCCAAGTAGGGGATCAGGGCAAAGGTCGCCGGGGAGGAGTATGGCGATGAGCCGACATAGGTCGGGTAGCGGTTGTAGAGCTGGCGCAGGTGCGGGCTGTGAAAATGGGCCTCGACCATCCGGTCGTAGTTCCCCCAGCCGTACCGCCAAGGCATATAGCGCAGACTCGCAGGATTGGTCCGCTGCACCCAATCTGCTGGGCGATGGCGCAGGAACGTGGCTTTCGACAGCTCGTAGAGCTGCGCGCCCAAGCGCAAAAAGCGCAGAAAACCATCGACATCTCGACGGTCGAGTTGGCGAACCGTCTCCAACCAATCAGGGATCGAGGCGGTATAGGTGAAGCGGGTCCCATCCGGGTAGATGTACTCACAGATCGGGTGGACCGGAACAACCCGCAGATAATCCTCAATGCGGCTTCCCGCTGCAGCGAAGAGGTCGGCAAAGATCCAGGGCATGGTGATCAACGATGGCCCCGTGTCAAAGCGAAAGCCGGCGGACTCCCAGCGATTCATCTTTCCGCCAAAGGACGGCCCCTGCTCACACACCGTCACCGAGGCACCACGTGCCGCCAAGCGAACGGCCACCGCCAGTCCGCTCAAGCCCCCACCGATCACCACCACTCGTTTCTGATTCACTGTCCCTCCTCCTGCCCGTTCAGGACCGGCTCGCTCGCTCCCAGTAACGACGCCCCTTCCACTCGACCCCGCGCCCGGTCCGACAACGCCACCAGGAGTGCAGCCCGAGCGCGAGCAGCATTCCTTCCGCGATCGGGTGGAGCAACACGCTCCAGAGCGGTTGGCGAAAGCGCAGCGCGAGCAGCCCTCGAATCCCCAGCACCGCCAACGCCGCCCCCAACAAGGCCGGCTCCATCGGGAGAAAGAGCCAGCCGACAAAAGGTCCCAGAAAGAAGACCGCGTGGACGGCGAGAAAGACCCAGAAACTGATCGATGACTCGAACGCCGGGTAGAAGTTCTTCTGAAAGCCGCTCCAAATCCCCGCAAGCGAATCGTACATCCGGACCCGCACGATCGATTGGCCATCGAGACAGAGCCCGCGGCGCCCCCGCCTCCGCCAAAGTTGGGCGAGACGTGTATCCTCGAAGATCTGGTCGCGAACGGCCGCATGCCCGCCCAGGGCCACATAGCTCTCGCGGTCAATCATCAAGCAGGCACCGTGCGCCAGGGCCAGCGAAACGTACCCGAAGATCAGCGAAAGCGGTGCGGGATAGATCGAGAAGACCACCAGATTGAGCATCGGCATGAGCGTCCGTTCCCAGAAGGAGTCCAGCACCAGCCCCGGCCAACACGATAGAAACTGGAGCCGGCGACGCACCATCTCCGATTGGAGTCGGTCGATTGCCCCTGGCTGAAGGCGGGCATCCGCGTCAAGGAAGAGCAACGTCGGGGCCGTAGCAGCCGCAGCCAGTTGCGCGCAGGCGAAATTCTTGCCCGTCCATCCGTCCGGCAGCGGGAGGGGCGCGAGCAGGCGCAAGCGGGGATCACGGGTCGCCGTCTCGAGGACGATCTGCGGAGTCTCATCGGTCGAATGGTCATCGTAGACGAGGATCTCCGCCACGCAACTCCCCTGTCCAAGAATCGACTCGAGGCAGGCTGGCAGTTGAGAGGCCTCATTCCGGGCCGGGATAAGCACTCCGACGGAACCGGGCGGCGCCGTCCCCCGTCTCGCAGGGGCCGGCCATCCGACGACGTTGGCCAAGGTGATGCCCAGCAGAAAGAGGCAGCCTCCCAGCAACAGCAATGTCATGACATCCCACTCTCGTCGAGCCCCCATCGGCTCATTGGTCGCTCAATAAGCGATCGATCCGGGTGAAGAGCTGGCCGAGGGAATCCGCCTCCGCCGCACCGTGCAACCGCAGGACGATGCGGCCCTGCCGGTCGATGAGGATCAGGTTCGCTTGGCCGTTCTGATACCCATAGGCCTGTGAGACATCCCCCTTCCAATCGAGCAGAACAGAGTGCTTCACTTGGCGGCGAAAGATCGTCCGGACCAGCCCTCGCACCATCGAGGGTACGGATGAGAGGACCGCAACCCCGCGCTGATCGATCCGTGCCTGATACCGATCCCACAATGGCCGAACCCATCCCTCGATCTGCTCCGACCCTTTCCGATCCCCAAAGATGAGGACAGTGACCCGCTCGGGGGGAAATCGATAGCTTGCCAGTTGGTTGTACTGATCCCGCAAGGCGAAATCGCTGGCGATCCCTCCTGCGCCGCGTTCCTCGCCTCCACTGCCATTCCTGGTGTTATCCAGAGCTGGCGACCTGAGGGAATCTGTATCCGCCCTCAAGGATG
>JBMUAP010000066.1:0-10395 GCA_049454155.1 Blastocatellia bacterium | reverse complement strand
CCAGACTTGGGTCCAGATCGATCGAATCAACTATTCGTTGAAGGAGATAAGCGTATGGAACGTTCCGCCAGCTACGTTCTGCGAGTTGTTCTTGTGCTGTCCGCACTCTTGATCCCGTCTCTCGCGATCGGGCAGGTTCCAACGGGAACCATCTCAGGGGTGGTGGAGGATGGGTCTGGAGCGGTCATTCCGAGTGCGTCGGTGACGATTCGGAACAAGGCCACCGGACTGGAGCGAAAGATTACGACCGCCGCAGACGGCCTCTTCTCGGCGACCGCGCTGCAGGCGGGGGACTACGAGGTGGTGACCCAGGTGACGGGGTTCCGCACCTTGATTCGCGAAGTCAACGTGACGACTGGATCGATCGTCAAGGTCGACATGACGCTCGAAGTCGGCCAGACGACGGAGGTCGTCACCGTGGAAGGTGCCACGGGCCAGATCAACTACGAGTCCCACACCATCGATGGGGTCATCACGCGGCAGAAGATCCAGGAGTTGCCACTCAATGGTCGCAGCTTCCTCCAGCTCGCCTTCCTTGAGCCGGGCGTGACGGTCGGGGCGGGAACGACCTCGCAGTACAACTCGCTCTTCAGCGTCTCCGTCCTCGGGGGGGCATCGGACAAGACCAACATCACGGTCGATGGGGGCAATGTCCGCAACCCGATCGAAGGGCAGACCGGGATGAACTTCTCGCAGGAGGTCGTGCAGGAGTTCCAGCTCTCTTCCAACAATTTCGACCTTTCGACCGGCATCACCAGTGTTGGCTCGGTCAACATCGTTACCCGCACGGGCAGCAACGAATTTCACGGCTCGGGTTACTTCTTCTACCGCGACAACAACATGGCGGCCTACCCTGGATTGGCGCGCAACGCGGCCAACCCGGATCCGTTCTTCGTGCGGCGCAATCCAGGTCTCTGGGTCGGAGGGCCGCTCATCAAGGATCGTCTCTTCTTCTTCACCAATTACGAGTACACCAAACAGGAGCAGGTCTTCACGGTCCAGCCGGACATTCCCTCGGTACGGGGGTTGGCGGGCAACTTTGGCAGCCCGTACAGTGGGCATCTCTTCAGCACCCGGTTCGATCTCAAGCTCTCGGACAAGAATTCGCTCTTCGTGCGGTTGTCGCACGACCGCAACCGCGGCTTTGGGCCGTCTGGTGGGGCTCCACTTCCGTCCAACTGGCTGCAGAACCGGAACCACTCGAACCAGGGAGTTCTTGGTTTGACAACCGTTCTGACACCTAACCTGGTCAACGATTTTCGGTTCAACACGACCTACTGGCAGAACCGCAACCTCTTTGCCGACGAGACCGTCTGCCCGGGATGTCTCGGGTTGGGTTTCCCGCAGTTGACGCTGGTCGGATCGAGCAACTTCACGATCGGGAACACCTCGAACGCCACGCAAGGGCGTGATCTGCGCCGGTTCACCTTCTGGAATACGCTGAGTTGGCAGAAGGGATCCCACCGGATCCGGGTCGGCACGGAGCTCGAGCATGCCCCGGGGACGGGATTCTGGGGGTTCTGCGAGCCGGGATGTACCGTCGCTTTCTCTCCCGAGTATGTCCGCCAAGTGGTGCCGGCGCCCCTCGTCGCCGCCCTCTTCCCCAACCTTCCCACGGTGATCCGGACCAATGCCGACCTGCTCAATCTGCCCTTTGCGGGAGGAGTGGTCGGAATTGGCAACCCGGCCCAGCCGCCTCCGTACAACATCGACAAGGCCAAGATCAACCGGCGGGCCCGCTGGTTCGTCCAGGATACCTGGAAGGCGACCAACAGCTTCACGCTCAATTACGGATTGGCCTGGAACTTTGAGAGCACGCTGGTCAACAACGACCTCTCGAAGCCGGCCCTGCTGGCGCCACTCTATGGGACGGACCTCACCCCGACCCGCAACAACTACAACAACTACTCGCCCTCACTCGGCTTGGCCTGGAACGTTGACAAGAGCAAGAAGACGGTCATTCGCGCCGGCGGTGGGGTCTACTGGGAGACGGAGCTGCTCTGGCGCCGTCTGCAGGAGCGCTCCTTCATCGGGCCGGTGGGCAATGGACGGATTCAGTTCCCGCATACCGGCTTTGTCAATCCCTTCCAAGGGATCATCGATGTGGCGGCGGGAGGTCGTCCCGTCGCGGTCGGTGCGCCGCTTCCCGCCAATACCTTGACGACAATGACACTTGGTCAATTCATCCAAGTGATCAATCAACAGGGGCCGGTGGTCAGTGCCGCACTTGCACCGACCAATCTCAATGACCTCTCGGTGCGCAACATCCAGCGGTTCAAGGCGGGCTCGCAACTCTACCCGCAAGACTATCCCGTGCAGCGCAGCTACCAGATGAGCGTCGGAATCCAGCGCGAACTGCCCTGGAACATGGTGCTCTCGGCCGATCTGGTGCGGCGGGTCTTCGTCAACACCCTCCTCGGGGAGCTCGACTACAACCGTTTCAATCGCCGCATCAATGGCGTCCAGACACCGGTCATTCCACGCTGCACCAACGCCGCACAGGTCAACGATCCGAACGCCAACTGCTCGTCTGGTTCGATCACCTTCTGGACTCCGGCGGGACGAAACGTCTACAATGCCGCGCTGGTCAAGCTGGATAAGCGCTTCTCGAATCGCTTCCTCTTTACGGCATCCTATGCCTTCACCTTCTCGAGTGGGTACAACGGCATTGTCAATCTCGACCAGCTCAACGCGAGTTGGGGGCCACAGGGAGCGCGCCACATCCTCAACGTCTCGGGGATCGTCGATCTCCCCCTCGGGTTCCAGATCGGGTTCATTTCGGCCAGCTCCACCCGAGGCCCCCTTATGCCGAGTGTGGCGGGAGTCGACCTCGATGGGGATGGAACGACCACCGAGCCCATTCAAGGGCTCCCCTCCTTCAACTGCATCAATCGCGGATGCGGGAAGAGTGAGCTGGCCGCCGCCGTCGCCCAGTGGAACCAGACCTATGCCGGAAAGCAGGATGCGCGGGGACAGAACATCCCACAGCTCAGTCTGCCGGCCAACTATGAATTCGGGGACAGCTTCAGTTCGCAGGACATCCGGCTGACCAAGACGTTCACGTGGCGGGACCGCTACAAGTTGTCGATCTTTGGCGAGATGTTCAATGTCTTCAATACGGCCAATTTGAGTGGCTTCAACTTCACGGTCAACAATGCGCTCTTTGGGCAACCGACACAGCGGGCCACGCAGGTCTTCGGGTCGGGCGGACCGCGGGCGCTACAGGTGGGGGGCCGGGTCAGCTTCTAGCCCGAACCATCTGTGCAGACGAAGACCTCCCCCTCCACACGCCTCGCTGGCGGTGGAGGGGGAGGCTTTTTTCGGGAGGAGGGGCAATGGGTGAGGAAGGGGCAACCGCGACCCTGCGACAACTGATCGAAGAGGTCGAAACGGTCCTGGGGGAGGACGGGATCGCCGCCATCTATCGGGACAGGATCTGTACCCACCGGACCCGTCGGGTGAGTCTTCCGAAGGGAAGCGGCTCTGCCCGAATTGAGGTTCTTCACACGCTTCTCGGAATCGAGCTTCAGGTTGGGCGGAGCCGCCTCTTCTGCCCAGACCTCCCGACCGCCCGCTATCTCTCCCTCTTTGCCCGACTGGGGCTGGAGACGGTCGCCATTCCCTACGACATCACCAGGATTCCCCCCCTGGTGGAAGATCTCGAATCGTCCTGGTCTCGGATGCTGCGGATGACCGAGACGATCGTCCAACCCTACCGGGTCGCGACCGTCACCCGATTGAAACGCCAGTTGGTGGAACGCCAGCGTGCCTCAATCCTCGCCCTTCCCCTCACCTGACCCTTCTCCCCTCCGCCAACGAGACACGACTTGGTGATGGACAGGATCCGCTAAAACAGGCTATGATAGAAGTCTTTTGAGTGGCTTGAAGAGGCCTTCTGTCTCAAGTCGCTGATCTGATGAGGCCCATCTCCAGCAATATGGCCACTGGGAGAAGAGGTAGACAAGAAGCAGGCAAGCAGGCAAGCAGGCTAATATCCAAGATCATGACCAGAAAGAGACAGGGAGGACGATTGCAACAAGGGAAGGGTTGGGGGAGGAGGGATGACGTGGCCAACATCGGCCTTCGATCTGTTTTGCAGCGAGGAGGGGTCTTCCTTGCCGCCCTGCCCCTCCTGTTGATGGGAGGATGCCAGCAGGGGGAGGGGACGGGAAGGCCCGCGACGCCCTCTTCCCCGACCAATTCAGCAGCAACCTATCGCCCACCTTCTTCCTCAAAGGCTCTTCCCCCCATTGAGTCCCGTGCACTGTCCTCGACGGCGACCCTCCTCGAGGGAGGCAGTGCGCGTGTCGAGGATCTGCTCGGTCGTGATCGCGTGGTCCTCCTCAACTTCTGGGCCACTTGGTGTGCGCCCTGTCGTCGTGAAATTCCCGAGCTGATCGCCATTCAACGTGAGATGCGGGCCAAAGGGGTCGAGGTCATTGGCCTGACCGTCGAGGATCCGGCGGTTGACCGCGCCCGGGTGGAGTCCTTTACCCGCCAGTTCTCGATCAACTACCGGGTTGGGTTCTTACCTGAACAGAACTTTCGTCTCTTCAATGTCAACGACCCGCGGGGCCCGATTCCACAAACCTTTATTTTCGATCGCCAGGGGAGATTGATCGACCACCTCAAAGGATTTCGCCGGGACTTCCGCCAGTGGGCGGAGGGAGCTCTTCAATACGCGCTCGACCACTCTTGACTCGATCTGTGAGGTTCCTGGAGGGATTCCCTCTTCCAAACCTCTTCTCGGGTGATTCTCTGTCTGTCTTTTACTGGACGATCATAACCTCTTCTACCTCTTGATGAAGAGTGTTCCAGCGGTTGGGTACAAGTTGAGCATCCTGGTCGATTGAATACTGGTACTCTGTTCTTGTCACTGGAGTCGTGATCGTCTAGGGGGGGTACATTTATGAAGAAGTTGAAGATCCGATCGCACTTTGTGCCGTGGGCCCTGTTGTTCTTGACCGTTCTCTTTGCTGGAGCATTACTTGCGGCAACACAAGATCCGACAAAGCCGACACAGCAGAAACCTCAGGAAGAGGAGGAGCCCGTCGCGATCACCGAGCGAAGCGCACCAGCACCAACCATTCAGCCTCAGGAGGTAACTCCGGATCAATTCGCCAATTTCCGCAGTCCACTCGTCAATGCTGCCGGAGAGATTGCCGTCTTTGGTCTCCACCTGCAGCCAGATGAACCCAACCGATCTGGGCAGCGACTCTACCTGCGAACTCTCGATGGAAACTGGCAACCTCTCCTGCGACAGGGTGAGGAGACGATTGATACGCACCTGAAACTGGTGGAGCTGACAAAGCCTGCTCTTAGTAACCGGAAGGAGGCAACCTTTGTTGCCCAGTTCAAGTCAACCAACGAGAAGGAGCAGGTGCTTGAACCAACACTTGATCCAAATGACCCGGCTTACTACCGACCTCCAGCCCCCAGCCTTGGAATTTTTCGGAAGACAGCCGAAGGAATCCGAACGGTGCTCGTCTTGGGAGGGGAGGTTCCCAACATGCCCTCGACCTTAGCGGGCGTCAGCAATCTCTCTGCCAATGACAAAGGAACTACAGCCTTCATTGGAACCTATGTGGAGCCGGATGGACGTGGGCTTTTTTATCATGATAATGAGAAATTAAGGATTATCGTCCGAAGCGGACAAAAGATCGGTCCTAACGAGACGAGTACCTTCTCCGAGCACTACTATCCTTCAGATATCAACGAGCAGGATGAGGTTGCGTTTCTCGGCAGGACTGGGGAGAAGAGTGGGATCTTTCTGGCGGGCCCACAGGGGGTGCAGATTATCGCATTGAGTGGCCGCCTTTCTCCGATTAAGGGGGCAAAATTTATCGGTTTTGGGAATCGGACTCCGGGGATCAACAATAAGGGGGAGATCGTCTTTGTTGGCTTTTTCGACGGTCCGCAAGCAGGGAGAGCTCTCTTCGTCAAGCCACCTGGTGGGCCTGTCCGGATGGTGCTGCGCAGTGGTCAGACTGTTGCGGGAACAACTTACAATTTCACTGACTTTAACTCAGTAGGGATTAATGATCAGGGAGAAATCCTCTTCATCGCGACCTATGGCGGACGAACTCGGGGGATCTTCCTGAAGACGGCGAAAGGTGTGGAAACGATCGCCTTGGCGAATCAGCCCATTCCTGGAGGTACGCGCGAGGAGGCCTACAACAACTTTACCCAACCAGCGTTCAACTCGCGCGGGGATATCGTCTTTTATTCTCAGTGGCGAACCCCGAAAACGGGAATCGATGTTGGTGTCTTCTGGCGAGATCTGAAGGGAGAGGTGAAACTCCTCTTCAAGCGGGGGGACTTGATGCCGAAGTAAGCGTGGGGTAGTCGTCGGCGACGCAGGAGTGGAGATTCCGCCGCCACAGCTTCCTTTTCCGTTGATTGAATGTAACAGACAGGTAATAAGAGTGACTGACTGAATATGGAGAATCAATCCCGAAGCGCCATCAATATCGAAGACGAGATGAGGCGGAGTTATCTCGATTACGCGATGTCGGTCATCATCGGACGGGCGCTCCCCGACGTCCGGGATGGTCTGAAGCCGGTCCACCGCCGCATTCTTTATTCGATGAACGAGAAGGGGCTCACCCCTGGAAAGCCGTACAAGAAGTCGGCCAACGTGGTGGGGGATGTACTGGGCGCCTACCATCCGCACGGGGACAGCGCGGTCTATGACTCGATGGTGCGGATGGCCCAAGACTTTTCGATGCGGTATCCGCTGATCGACGGTCAGGGGAATTGGGGGAGTATCGATGGGGATTCCGCAGCGGCTTACCGCTACACGGAAGCCCGCTTGACGCGCATTGCGACCGAGATGCTCGCGGACATCGAGAAGGAGACGGTTCGCTTCATCCCGAACTACGACGAGTCGAGGCAGGAGCCGACAGTCCTTCCGGCCCGGATCCCCAACCTCTTGATTAACGGCTCGGATGGGATTGCGGTGGGAATGGCGACGAAGATTCCCCCTCACAACCTGACCGAGATCATCGAAGCAACGATCCATTTGGTGCAGAACCCGCGGGCGACGACCGCGGACCTGATGAAATTTGTCCCTGGGCCGGACTTCCCTACTGGCGGGTTCATCTACGGAAGGGAAGGGATTCGCCAAGCCTACGAGACGGGCCGTGGAGTGATGCAGGTTCGGGCACGGGCGGCGATCGACAAGGTGGGTCGCGGGGCGCAAGAGCGTGACGCCATCGTCATTACCGAGATCCCTTTTCAGGTCAATAAATCGAAGCTGATTGAGCAGATTGCCGATCTGGTCAATGAGAAGAAGGTCGAGGGGATCTCTGAGATTCGCGATGAGACCGATCGCGAGAGTACCGCTCAAAAGAAGGTCCGGATTGTCATTGAGCTGAAGCGGGACGCGGTCCCCCAGATCATCCTCAACAAGCTCTACAAGATGACCCAGATGCAGGTCTCGTTCGGGGTCATCAACCTCTCGATCGTCAATGGTCAGCCAAAGGTTCTGACGCTACTGGGAACGCTACAGGAATTCGTCTCCTTTCGGCGCGAGGTGGTTCGGAATCGAACGCTCTATGACCTCCGCAAGGCGCGTGCCCGGGCCCATATCCTCGAAGGTCTGATCAAGGCGATCGACATCATCGACGAGATCATCAAGTTGATCCGACGATCCCGGTCGACGGAAGAGGCCAAGGCGGGGTTGGTCCAGCAGTTTGGTTTCTCTGAGATTCAGGCCCAAGCGATTCTCGACATGCAGTTGCGGCGCTTGGCCGCCCTCGAGCGTCAGAAGATCATCGATGAGTATCAGGAAGTGATCAAATTGATTGCCGAACTCGAAGAGATTCTCGCCAACGAGAAGGTCCTTCGCCAGGTGATCATTCGGGAGTTGCGGGCGGTCCAGAAAGAGTATAGCGACGAGCGGCGGACACAGATCGTCGACAGCGGAGTGGAATTGACCCTCGAGGACCTGATTGCCGACGAAGATGTCGTGATCACCTTGACCCATTCCGGGTATGTCAAGCGCACGCCAGCCAGTACCTACCGCGCGCAGCGGCGAGGCGGTACGGGACGAAAGGGGATGAGCACCCGGACGGAAGATGTCGTCTCCCATATCTTCATCGCCTCGACCCACAGCTATCTGATGGCCTTCACCACGGCCGGGATGGTCTACAAGTTGAAGGTGCACGAGATTCCAGATGCTTCCGCAGCGGGACGGGGCAAGGCGATCGTCAATTTGATCAATCTCCCCGCGACGGAGAAGATCGCTGCCGTCATTCCCGTCCGGGAATTTCCCGCCGGGCGATTTGCGGTCATGGTCACGCGTCAGGGGGTCATCAAGAAGACTGAACTCTCGGCATTTGCCAATATCCGTTCGAATGGCATCATCGCGATTGGGGTCGACGAAGGGGATGAGCTGATCTCTGTCGAGATCACCGACGGGCAGAAGATGATCTTCCTGGCGACCCACGAAGGGATGGCGATCTGTTTTCCCGAAGAGGAGGTGCGAGATATGGGGCGGCAGGCACGGGGAGTGCGAGGCATCTCGCTCCGCCCGAGCGACTATGTCGTCAGTGTCGTCGCCGTGACGGGAGTCGAACAGATGCTTACCGTCACGAGTCTTGGCTACGGCAAACAGACCAAACTCTCCCAGTATCGTGTCCAATCGCGGGGAGGCAAGGGGGTCATCAACATGAGGACGACCGAGCGCAACGGCAAGGTCGTGGCGGTCGTCCCCGTCTCCAAAGAGAGTCAATTGATGATCATCACCTCCCAAGGGAAGCTGATTCGGCTCGAAGCAGAGCAGATCCGGGCGACAGGTCGCAGCGCGCAGGGGGTCAAGTTGATCGGGACGGCAGGGGATGATCTGGTGGCGAGCGCCTCGCTGGTTGAGCAGCAGACGGAGCCGGTCGATATCCCCGGAGTTTCGACGGAATCGGCTTGAGTGGAGGGCGAGTGGCAATGGAGAACGCCTCTTTGACGCTTGCTGGGGGCTGGTGGCCAGCCCTTCGCCTCTTGATCCTCGGAGTGGGGCTGCTGATGGGGGAGGGGTGCACGAGGCGCGCCCTTCTGGAGCAGGCTCAACAAGCCTGGGATGTGGAGGACTTTGCCACTGCCGTCAACCATTACGAGACCTTCCTGCGAGAGAATCCCGAGAGCGAGCAGGCAGCAGAGATTCGCTTCCGGGCGGCGACGATCTGTGCCCGTGACCTGCACGAGTATGATCGCGCCATTGCCCATTTCATCCGTCTCCTGGAGGATCATCCAGACTCGCCTGACCTTTTGAAGGCGCGGCTGCGGCTGGCCGAATGCTATGCTGCGGTCGAGAAACGGAACGAGGCGATCAGCGAATACGAGAATCTACTTCCCCTGCTGTCTGACCTGCGGGAGAAGCGAAGGCTGCGCCTCCAGATTGCCAATCTCTATTACGAGAAGAATGACCTGGGCCAAGCGGTGGTGGAGTACCGGAAGGTGGCCTCGGGCCAGGAATGGGACGATCTTCAAGTGCAGGCGACATTGCGCCTTGCCCAGGTCGCCTATCTGCGCGACGACTTGGAGGCGGCGATGCTGGCCTTCGGGCAGGTGCTCGATCGATCCCAGGACCCCGCGATCAAGCGGGTTGCCCAGTTGGGGATGGTCGATTGCTATGAGCGCGTTCTGCGGTTTGACGAGGCGCTGGCACTTCTTCAAAAGATCGATGCCGATCCGGCGGTAGGAACTCGGGAGAAGGAGCAACTGCAGCGGCGAATGACTGAGATGCGCGAGCGTCAGCGTCAACGGCTGACCTCATCGGAGAATCCAGAGAAGATGGGGTGGGGAACGTCCCGTACTTCGCGACGCCTACCGGCGAGGGAGGCCAGTCGGGAGGCTCGTCCCTGAGAACCTCTCCCGCGTCATCTCCTCAGATCCGTCCAGTCCCCGAAGGTTCTTCAAAAGGCCCCAAGGCCTGAATCGATAACACAACTGGAGGAATGGTCATGTCCTATCCAAAAAACCGCCGACCGGGAAGGCCGCAAGGGGCATCCTCTGGTTTCAACTCGGCCCCAAAGTCGAAGCCGCCAGTGGCAAAGAAGCCCTCTCGCAAGAGGGCCGAGAAATCTCCAACGGCCAACATCGAGAAGACAGGTTATGAGGTCGCCTATCTTGACGATCTGATCCGACGGGAGCAACTCGTCGCGCTGGTCTTGCAGAGCGGGGAGACCTTGCAGGGGTCGATCCGTTACTATGACCGCGATGTCTTCAGCCTGGGACCAGCCGATGGTGGACCGAAACTCTTTCTGCGAAAAGAGAGCATCCGCTATCTGTATGAGGTGCCAGATCACGAGGGATGAGATCCGCCATCCTCCGCTTGCCTTTTTGTACACGATGAAAATTTCATCGACGGCGAAAAAAGATCCATTTCTTTATTCGAAATCA
>JBMUAP010000065.1:0-10396 GCA_049454155.1 Blastocatellia bacterium | reverse complement strand
TCCGGGAAGGCGGCCGCACCGTCGGCGCCGGCACCATCTCTGAGATCATCAAGTAATGACGGAGGGGAATCCCCTTCCCGTCTCAACGACGGCGCGCCCCGCAGCGGTGGCGACCCTTTATCCTGAGCAGCGAGCATCATTATGCGAGACAATATCGTTTTACAGTGCACCGAATGCAAAGAGCGCAACTACTTCACGTCGAAGAACAAGAAGAAGACGACGCAGCGGCTCGAATTCCGTAAGTTCTGCCGCCGTTGTCGCAAGCACGTCTCCCACAAAGAGACGAAGTAGTCTGCGACTGACCTCCCGACGCCTCCCCTCAGACCGAGAATCACGAGGAAAATGGAGTCGGGGATCAAATTTTAGGGGTATAGTGTTAATGGTTAGCACGTCGGTCTCCAAAACCGAAAGTTCGGGTTCAAATCCTGATACCCCTGCCAGTTGACGAAGACCAGTTGACGAGGAATGGAACTATGGCCACATCGGAAACGCGCGAGTCTACCGGAGAGGATACCCCGGTAAGAGGCGCTGAGAAGAGCGGAAAGGGTGGCTTCAATGTCGCTCGCCTGGCGGCAGCTCCCCGGGTCTGGCTGGCCCAAACGCGCCATTTCTGGCACGAGATCAGGTTGGAGATGAAGAAGGTCTCCTGGCCAGCGCGCACAGAAGTGGTCAACACCACCATCATCGTCGTCATCGCGGTCTTCTTTTTCGCCGCATACCTCTTTGTCGCGGACATTCTCTTCACTTATCTCATTGAGGGAATTGAGTGGGGGGCAGGCAAGCTTTTCGGCTAACCGCTGAAGCTCCGTGATCACTGGTGGTCGTTTCGGAGCTTTCCACGATCAGGGTCAGGCAGCTTTGGCAGTACGGATCAGGTCTTTATGGCAAAACAGTGGTTCATCATTCATACGTATTCTGGTTATGAACGGAAGGTCCGGGATAGCCTGAACACGCGCATCCAGGCCTTTGGCATGGAGGATGAAATCACGCAAGTTCTCATCCCGACCGAGACCGTCGTCGAGATGCGGGGCTCGAAGCGCGTCGAGAGCTCCCGGATGTTCTTTCCCGGGTACGTTCTTGTCGAGATCGAGTGTACCGAAAAAGGGGAGATCGGCGATAAGACGTGGCATCTGATCAAGAGTACTCCGAAGGTGACCAGTTTCGTTGGGGGTCAGAAACCTACGCCGCTCACACCTGAAGAGGTCGATCAGATTGTTCACCACGTCGCCGTCGCTGCCGAAAAGCCCAAGCCAAAGTTCACCTTCGAGCGCGGCGAGACGGTTCGGATCACGCAGGGTCCGTTTACCAGCTTCATGGGGACTGTCGAGGAGATCAACCCAGACAAGAACATGCTCAAGGTCAACGTGACCATCTTTGGGCGCGCCACTCCAGTCGAACTTGGATTTCTGGAAGTGGAGAAGGTCTCCTTCGCCGAAGAGGGATAAAGCCCACGAAAGACCTGACCACGCAGGGATCGTCAAGACGGCCTTCTTCTCTACTCTACTTTGGTCACCGTGGGGGGATAATGCCCCTGACATCGATGAATTGACGTTATGGCAAAGAAAATTACCGGTTACATCAAGCTGCAGGTCTCCGCTGGAAAAGCCAATCCGGCCCCGCCCATTGGAACAGCGCTCGGTCCGCAAGGCGTGAACATCATGGAGTTCTGCAAGCAGTTCAACGCCAAGACGGCCAACATGGGAGACATCAAGATCCCCGTGGTCATCACCGTCTACGCCGACCGATCCTTCACTTTCATCACCAAGACCCCCCCGGCGGCGGACCTGCTCAAGAAGGCGGCCAAGATCGAGAAGGGCTCTGGTAAGCCGAATAGCGAGAAGATCGGGAAGATCAGCCGAGCCCAGATCGAAGAGATCGCGCGATTGAAGATGCCCGATCTCAACACCTCAAATGTGGAAGCGGCGATTCGCACCGTCGAGGGAACCGCCAAAAGCCTCGGGTTGGAGATCACCTAATCCGTCGGGCCCACTTCCCTCGCCGCATCGTATCGACCTAGGGAGTGCCAAGCATAGCGCCGGCACGTTACTACCTGAAAGGACAGAAATGGCTGGAAAGAAGTTCAGAGCCGCCGTTGCTCAGATCGATCTGAGCAAATTATATCCCCTCACTGACGCCGTCTCCCTCGCCAAGCAGATTGCTTACGCCAAATTTGACGAGACCGTCGAAGTCACCATGGTCCTCGGGGTCGATCCGCGCAAAGCCGACCAGTTGGTGCGCGGTACGATCGTCCTTCCCCATGGCCTCGGCAAAACGAAGCGCATCGCCGTCATTGCCGGTTCCCCAGAGAAACAGCGAGAAGCCCAAGAGGCCGGAGCCGACGAAGTTGGTGGAGATGATCTCGTCGAGAAGATCAAGGGGGGGTACCTCAATTTCGACGCCCTGATCGCGACGCCGGACACCATGCGCTCCGTGGGAACGCTCGGAAAGGTGCTCGGACCGCGTGGCCTCATGCCCAACCCCAAGACGGGGACGGTGACAGTCGATGTCGCCAACGCCGTGCGGGAAACCAAGGCGGGCAAGGTCGAGTACCGCGTCGACAAGACCGGGGTCATCCACGTTCCGGTCGGCAAGGTCTCTTTTCCCGCTGAGAAGGTCACAGAGAATGCGCAAGCCCTCATCGATGCCGTCGTTCGGGCAAAGCCCACGACCGCCAAGGGCAAATACGTCAAAAAGATCAACCTGGCAACCACGATGGGTCCGGGAATCCTGATCGACCCGGTCTCGGTCGGAATCTAATCGCCAGCCCGCTCCTCGATCTGACAAAGTGGATCAGGACTCCCGGGCCAAGCAGATTTCCCCCCACCTCCCAGGAAGGCGACGGAACGGACGGAACGTATGAAGACAAGAGAGCAGAAAGACCAGAACATCGACGCTTTGAAGCAGGCGTTTCAGCACTCAAGCAACGCGCTCATGATCAGTTTTGAGGGCCTGACAGTCGAGAAAGATTGGCAGTTGCGCAAGGCTCTGCGCGAGGCCCAACTGGAATATCGGGTTGTCAAGAACACGCTCGGTCGGCGCGCTGTCGAGGGAACCTCGCTCGAGCCCCTCAAGGACCACTTCACCGGGATGACCGGGGTCGCGTTCAGCGAGAACGACCCGGTCGGACTCGCCAAAGTCCTGACGGCCTTCGCGAAGGAGACCACCCAGGGCACCTTCAAGGCTGGTGTCGTCGAAGGGCGCGCGATCGCCGTGAGCGATATTGAAGCCCTCTCGAAGATGCCGTCGAAGGACGAGCTGATCAGTCAACTGATGTTTCTTCTCAACGCGCCCGCGCAGCGCATGGCGGTGGCCCTCAATGGAGTCGCCCGCAACCTCGCGGTCGTCGTTGGAGAGATCGCCAAGCAGAAAGAGGCCGGCGCCTAAGCCAGGCCGTGCGTCCGTCCCCCCCTTGCCGGAGTGACCACTCAAGCCTGGGGATGGAAGAATCAATTTTGTTTTGTCCGCCGCGTTGCACCTGTCAGTGCGCGGTGACCATCCACGGAACGGAAGTCGGAGTGATGCCCGCCAACTGTCACCCGCAGATGGTCTTGGAGGGGCTCGATCGGTCGATCCGGTTGCGGCCCCACGGCAGTAGAAACTGTTCGGGCCGCTCCGGTGCGGCAGTCGCCAGGGTCTCAGGCAAATCGAGAGGGGTTGATTCTGCTCTCGATTCCCTTCCCCAGATGGCGATCGACCCGGTCCCCCGAATTCCCTTTTCGTCTTTCGTTGAGGAGAGAAGCAGATCATGGCGGATATTCAGGCAATCGTAGAACAGATCAAGACGTTGACGCTGCTCGAAGCGTCGGAACTGGTCAAGGCGTTGGAAGAGACCTTTGGCGTCTCGGCGGCGGCGGCGGCGGCTCCTGTAGTTGTTGCAGCAGCGGGTGCGGCAGCAGCTCCCGCAGCCGAAGAGAAGGATGCGTTCGATGTCGTCCTGACAGCAGCAGGCGCCAATAAGATCAATGTCATCAAGGTCGTCCGTGAGCTGACGGGCCTTGGGCTCAAGGAGGCCAAGGACTTGGTCGACGGCGCGCCCAAGACCGTCAAGGAGGGCGCTTCCAAGGACGACGCCGAGAAGATGAAGAAGCAGCTGACCGATGCGGGCGCTTCGGTCGAGCTCAAGTAAGGCCCGTGTCCCGAATCGGGGCCAATGGTCTTCCCCCCGACCACCCCATCTCGATGGGAGTGGTCGGGGTCATTCCTTTATTTGATATGCAGTGAGTATCAGCACCAGGGTTTTTATAGACAATCTTTTATCATAAGATGGTGGTTGAAGTTGCGCGGAGGGTGCGGGGGAACGTTCCTCCGATCGGGAGTTATACGTGTCTCTACCTGACGCAGGCATCTCTTCTTTGGGTGGTCCGCAGAGGTCCATCCTGGGTCGCGGCTTTACAGAACCGGGATGGCTTCTTATACTGATCAAGATTCAGATTTGGTGCCGATCAGCACAACCGATCTACCTCCCTGCCCGCCGTGGCAAGTCCCTTGAGAGACTTCCGCGACGACCAGCCCAAGCCGGGTCGGGGAGTCCCGCTCCAGGTGGTCCCGCGGGCACTGCTCCCGGACACCCCGATAGCCCCGTCCGCTTTTTGACCAGACAGACCGCATCGTACCAGAGGGCGTGATTCGCAATGGCAATTGAAATGAATTCCACGATCGCAAGCACCCCAGACATTCTCACTCCGCGTTCCCGCTATGACTTCTCCCAGATCCAGACCTCCGTCCGGATTCCCAACCTGATCGAGGTGCAACGGGAGAGTTATGAACGGTTTCTGCAGATGGACCTGCTTCCGCCGGAGCGTGACAACACCGGACTCGAGGCCGTCTTTCGGTCGACCTTCCCGATCACGGATTTCCGCAACACCTCCTCGCTGGAGTTTGTCGAGTACCGGATCGGGAACTGGCAGTGCAAATGCGGACAGTTGCAGGGGCTGCACCACCTGCGCTCCAATTGCCGGAGCTGTTCGTCTGTGATCAAGGTCAATCCCCTCTCCTCGGACGACGTCGTCTGCCGAGAGTGCGGCACCTATAACCGGAACGTCGTCAATACCTGCGACAACTGCGGAGAGCCCGTCGGTCTCAAGCACAAGTACGACGTGCAGGAGTGCCAGGAGCGCGGGATGACCTACTCGGTGCCGCTGCACGTCAAGATCCGCTTGACGGTCTGGGACAAGGACGAGGAGACCGACCAGAAATCGATCCGGGACATCAAGGAGGAGGAGGTCTACTTCGGTGATCTGCCCCTCATGACGGAGAACGGGACCTTCATCATCAACGGGACGGAACGGGTCATCGTCTCGCAGCTGCACCGCTCGCCCGGGGTCTTCTTCGAGAAAGCCCAGAACAACACCTACTTCCTCGCCAAGCTGATCCCCTACCGTGGCTCCTGGGTCGAATTCGAGTACGATTCCAAGAATTTGCTCTACGTACGGATCGACCGCAAGCGAAAATTCCTGGCAACGATCTTCATGCGTGCCCTCGGAATGAAGAGCGACGAGGAGATCCTCCGCAAGTTCTACGCCATCGACCGATTGCGGATCGAGCAGAATCAGATCTTCTGGCGACTGAGCCCGACCGTCGTCGGGATGCGGACCTCCTCCGACATCGTCAACGCGAAGGGAGAGGTGGTCGTCAAGAGTGGGAAGAAGATCACCCAGAGCGCCTATGACCTGCTGACGCAGGGGGGAGTCCAGGAGATCCCGGTACAGATCGGAGACCTCGTCGGGGCCTACGCGCTGAGCGATTTGGTCAATACTGCGGATGGAGAGGTGGTGGCCGAGAGCAATACCGAGCTGACCCCGGAGGCGATCGCACGGATTGCGGAGGCAGGCATCGAAGAGGTCGACATCTTCTTCCCGGAGAAGGATGAGGCCGGAACGGTGATGAGCCAAACGGTCCGAAAGGATGCGATCAAGACGACCCAGGAGGCCCTCATTGAGATCTACCGCAAGATGCGGCCTGGGGATCCGCCGACGCTCGACACCTCGACGGCGCTCTTCCACTCGATGTTCTTCGACCCGCGCAAATTTGACTTCTCGCGGGTGGGCCGTCTCAAGTTCAACATCAAGATGGGTCGGCCGGAGCGGGATCGCCTCGACGATCCGCTCCTCTCCCCGCAGGACTTCCTCGATGTCATCGAGTATGTCCTCAAGCTGAAGCGGGTCCTCGGCGAGCAGACGACGCGGGATGGCCGCGTCGTCATCTACAGTGACGACGATATCGACCACCTCGGCAACCGGCGTGTCCGCGCAGTCGGAGAGTTGTTGGAGAACCAGTTCCGGCTGGGCTTGGTCCGGATGGAGCGGGCGATCAAAGAGAAGATGTCGATTCACAATGAGATGCAGACGGCCATGCCGCGCGATCTCATCAACGCCAAGCCGGTAACGGCGGCGGTGCGGGAGTTCTTCGGCTCCTCGCAGCTCTCCCAGTTCATGGATCAGACCAATCCGCTCTCAGAGATCACGCACAAGCGGCGGCTCTCGGCGCTCGGACCGGGCGGACTCTCCCGGGAACGGGCTGGCTTCGAAGTCCGGGACGTTCACACGACCCACTACGGACGGATCTGCCCGATTGAGACCCCGGAAGGCCCCAACATCGGCCTGATCTCCTCGCTCTCCTGCTTTGCACGAATCAACGAATTTGGTTTCATCGAGTCCCCATACCGCAAGATCGAAGATGGCCGCGTCGTTGAGTATGTGCTGATCCACAACCCCGGCGACACCGGGTTCAAGCCGGGAGACCACCTCGAGCACAGCAAGGTGCTCTCCGCCAACGCCAAGTTGAGCGAGGGGCAGAAACCGGCCCTCTATGAGCCCTATCCGTTCTATCTGACTGCCTGGGAAGAGGACAAGTACGTCATCGGCCAAGCCAATATCGAGCTGGACGAGAAGGGGTACATCGTCCACGAGCGCGTCAACGCGCGGAAAGCCGGGGAGTTCATCCTGGCAATGCGCGAGACGGTCGAGTTCCTCGATGTCTCGCCGAAGCAGCTCGTCTCGGTGGCGGCCTCGTTGATCCCCTTCCTCGAGAATGACGACGCCAACCGCGCGTTGATGGGCTCGAACATGCAGCGGCAGGCCGTGCCGCTGCTGCGGGCGGAGTCGCCCCTGCTCGGTACGGGGATGGAGCGGGTCACCGCGCCGGAATCGTCGACGTCGTCGACTCGGAACGGATCATCATCCGCGTCGACCACAATGTCGACGGGACGCTCTCGCGCGAAGTGACGGCCGACATCTACCCGCTGATCAAGTTCAAGCGGTCGAACCAGAACACTTGCATCAACCAGAAGCCAATCGTGCGCAAGGGGCAGCGGATCCGCAAAGGCGACGTCATCGCCGATGGCCCGTGCACCGATGGGGGCGAGCTGGCGCTGGGTCGCAACGTGCTTGTCGCCTTCATGCCGTGGAGCGGCTACAACTTCGAGGACGCCATCCTCATCTCCGAGAAGATGGTCAAGAACGACTACTACACCTCGATCCACATCGAGGAGCTGGAGATCGAGGCCCGCGACACGAAGCTCGGACCGGAAGAGATTACGCGGGATATCCCCAACGTTGGGGAAGCCGCACTGCGCGACCTTGATGACAGCGGGATCATCCGGATCGGTGCCTATGTCAAGCCCGGGTCGATCCTCGTCGGCAAGGTCACGCCGAAGGGGGAGACCCAGCTGACCGCCGAGGAGAAGCTGCTGCGCGCCATCTTTGGCGAGAAGGCCGGTGACGTTCGCGACGCCTCCCTCAACTGCCCGCCGGGCATTGAGGGTACGGTCGTCGACGTCAAGGTCTTCACCCGCAAGGGACAGGAGAAGGAGGCCCGCAGCCTGGCCATCGAGGAGGCGGAAGAGGCCAAGCTTCGCAAGAACCTGGACGATGAGATCCGGATCCTCGAAGAGGAGCGCAACAAGCGGATCTACGAGCTGATCGAGGGCCGAAAATTGGAGCAGGACCTCGTCTTCCGCGGGCGGGCCATTGCCGCCAAGGGCACCAAGCTGACCCGCGAGATGCTCTCCGGGCTCGATATTGGCGCACTCAAGAAGATCGAAGTCAGCGGCGCACGCGATGTCGCCGCCGAGATCAAGGACCTCGAGCAGCGGACCGAGCGGCAGATCGCCATTCTCGACCACCTCTACCAAGAGAAGATCGAGAAGATCAAGAAGGGGGATGAACTGGCCCCCGGCGTCATCAAGATGGTCAAGGTCTTCATCGCGATGAAGCGCAAGCTCTCGGTCGGGGACAAGATGGCCGGACGGCACGGTAACAAGGGGGTTATTGCCCGGATTCTGCCGGAAGAGGATATGCCCTACCTGCCGGACGGAACCCCGGTCGAGATCGTACTCAACCCCCTCGGAGTGCCCTCGCGAATGAACGTCGGGCAGATCCTCGAGACCCACCTCGGGTGGGCGGCCCACGTTCTTGGACTTCACTTCGCGACCCCGGTCTTCGACGGGGCGCCGGAGGAGGCGATCAAGAAGTTCCTCCGTCAAGCCGATCAGAAACTGGTCGACGACGGGAACCCGTCGATGATCAACGAGTCGGGCAAGACGATCCTCTACGATGGCATGACCGGGGAGGTCTTCGAGCAGAAGGTGACCGTCGGGTACATCTACATGCTCAAACTCTCCCACTTGGTCGACGATAAGATCCACGCCCGCTCGATTGGCCCGTACTCCCTGATCACCCAGCAGCCCCTCGGCGGCAAGGCACAGTTTGGCGGCCAGCGGTTCGGGGAGATGGAGGTCTGGGCCCTCGAAGCCTATGGTGCAGCCCACATCCTGCAGGAGCTGCTGACCGCGAAATCGGATGACGTCGCCGGGCGTTCGAAGATCTACGAATCGATCGTCAAGGGAGAGTCGGACTTTGAGCCGGGCCTTCCCGAGTCGTTCAACGTCCTGATCCGGGAGCTGCAGTCGCTCTGTCTGGATGTCGAACTCAAGCGGCGCGAAGAGCAGGAAGTCTGATCGTTCGTCGACGGTTGCCCAATCATCGGGGAGGGCTCACCCAAGTCGCAATGACCGCCCCCTCGCTGAGGGGCGCATATTGGGACGCACACTGGGAGGATTGTCGTGTATAGATTTGCTGGCGAGAAAACGTTGACCCCTGACTTCGAGGCAATCCGGATCAGTCTGGCCTCTCCAGACAAGATTCGTTCGTGGTCGCACGGGCACGTCACCAAACCCGAGACGATCAACTACCGGACCTTCAAGCCGGAGCGGGACGGACTCTTCTGTGCCCGGATCTTTGGTCCGGTGACCGACTGGGAATGCCTCTGCGGCAAGTACAAGCGGATGAAGCACCGCGGAGTGGTCTGCGACAAGTGTGGCGTCGAAGTGACGCAGGCGAAGGTGCGGAGGGAGCGGCTCGGACACATCGAGCTGGCCAGCCCCTGTTCCCACGTCTGGTTCTTCAAAGGGCTCCCCTCGCGGATTGGCCACCTGCTCGACATCCCCCTGCGGGAGTTGGAGAAGGTACTCTACTTCGAGAGCTATATCGTCATCGCCGACAAAGAGGAGATCGACGCACTGGGGCTCCCGCTCAAGGAGCGCGAGCTCCTGACCGACGAGCGGTACCGGCAACTCAAGCAGGAGTTCCCCGGGAAGTTCAACGAGGAAGTGGCCCGGATGGGCGCCGAGGCGGTCAAGTTTCTCCTGCAGAAGGTCGATGTCGACAGTCTCTCCGAAGAGATGCGCCTGAAGATGCGCACCGAGACCAGCCAGCAGAAGAAGTTGAAATACTCGAAGCGGCTGAAGGTGGTCGACTCCTTCCGGAAGTCTGGCAACAAGCCGGAGTGGATGATCCTCGATGTCATTCCGGTGATTCCGCCCGAGCTGCGCCCGCTGGTCCCCCTCGACGGCGGCCGCTTCGCGACCTCTGATCTCAACGACCTCTACCGTCGGGTGATCAATCGGAACAACCGCCTCTCGAAGCTGATCGAGTTGAAAGCCCCCGAGGTGATTGTCCGCAATGAGAAGCGGATGTTGCAGGAGGCGGTCGACGCACTCTTTGACAACGGACGGCGCGGCCGGGTACTGCGCGGGGTCAACAATCGCCCCCTCAAGTCGCTCTCGGATACACTGAAAGGGAAGCAGGGACGATTCCGGCAGAACCTCCTCGGCAAGCGGGTCGACTACTCGGGTCGTTCGGTGATCGTCGTCGGGCCGGAGCTGAAGCTGCACCAGTGCGGGCTGCCGAAGAAGATGGCGCTCGAACTCTTCAAGCCCTTCATCTACAATCGGTTGGAGGCCGAAGGCCACGCCGCGACGATCAAGCAGGCCAAGGAGAAGGTCGAGCAGCAGGACGACCACGTCTGGGATATCCTTGAGAAGGTGATCAAGGATCATCCGGTGCTGCTCAACCGCGCACCAACGCTCCACCGCCTTGGAATCCAGGCCTTTGAGCCA
>JBMUAP010000064.1:0-10443 GCA_049454155.1 Blastocatellia bacterium | reverse complement strand
GATGGGATACGGGTGGGTCAATGTCTCTCCACAGAAGAGATCAACGTGTCGATCCCCGCGAGGGCGGCGCGTGCTGGGAGTCTGGACCGCGACGCTCTACCTCCTCTCCCCTTTCGCCTTCTCTCCATTGATGGAAGCAGCGCCTCCCCAAGAGAGGGGAGTGGGCGTGACCACCGAGTGGACCCGCACCTTCCCGATGTCCCCAGAGGCTGGGGAGCTGGAGATCATCAATCAGATCGGAACGATCCGGGTCACCGCCGCGGTACCGGGAGTGGAACAGATCTCGATCTCGGCGAAGTCGGAAACGAAGCCCGGGGGAGACGAGGCCCGCATCCAAGCGGTTCAATCCTCCCCACAAAGGGTCAAAGTGAAGGTGACGGGGCGCCATCGGGTCGACTTTGACGTGCGCGTGCCGGCCTCGACCCGGCTCGACCTGCTCACCTTTCGCGGCACGATTTCAGTAGTCGAACTGGACGGGCAAGTCCGCGCCCGGATCGCCTCGGTCGGAGATATCGAAGTGAGTCGATTGCGGAGTCAGCAGGTGGAAGGGCACAGCCACAACGGCACGGTCCGGTTCAGTGGAGAGTTGCATTCGCAGGGTAATTACAGTCTCAAGTCCTACTCTGGTCGGGTCGAGGTGGCCGTTCCTGACGACGCCGACTTCAAGTTGCTTGCCTCGACACACCAGGGTGGGTTCGACCTGAGCGGATTTCCGATGCGCTACGACCGGCAGGAGCGGGACGTGGTTGAGGCGGTCTCCGGGAATGGTCATTCCAAGCTCTATCTTTGGACGCAGGAGGGGCGTATTCGCCTGCGTCGGCAGCTTTGAACTGCCCTCGATCGAGGGCCTGACGGCCGAGTGCCCGCCTCCGGAGCGAGGGCACTTGGGTTTCGTGGGAGCAATCTCCCATTCTCTCTCGAATCTTCCCACAATTGGACCTTCTTGTCCGCTCACGTGATGAGGGCTCAGGGCCACTTCGCGTCGGATGGGATCGTGCGCTGGTTCTCTTCCTTCTTCTCTTCTCGGTTGCGGTTCCGCACTCCATTGCCGTCTCCCAGTCAGCCTTCCTTTTTGCATTGACCATCGCCATCGTTCGTCACGTAACCGGCCAGAGGGGCTGGAGGATCGGATGGAGAGAGCCATCGATCGAGTGGCCGTTGGGTGGCTTTCTGGTTCTGACGATTCTTTCGTCGGTCTTCTCGGCAGCGCCAGCGATCAGCCTGGTCAAGTTGAAGACGATCGGACTCTTCCTGATTCTCTTTCTGGTCCGCAGCGAGCTGTCGCGACGGGGCGGGCAGATTGTCGTGGGGTGCGTGGTCGTCTCATCGCTGACGGGGGTTGGGTACAGTTGGCTGGAAAAGGGGATTGGGCGGGGAATCATCGTGACCTCGGTCAAGGCGGAGAGCCCGTTGTGGAAGTCCGGGCTGCGCCCCGGGGATCTGATCTGGATGGTCGACCGGAAGAGAGTCCGGTCGATGGAAGAGATCGGAAGGGAGTTGGCCGCCCGCGACGTCGGCGAGCGGGTATCTGTGGAAGCGCTGCACGCCGGTGACCCCCTCCCGATTGAGCTGTGGGTGACGCAGGAGATGCGCACAGATATCGGGACGCTCGGGATCGCTGGCAGCCGCGCAGGCCGCCAGTTTCGCGTCTCCGGATTCTCGAGGCAATTCCTGACCTATGCCGAGCAGATGCAGCTGCTGGCCTTGCTGGCCTTTGGTTGGTGCCTGGTGGGGTGGCGGCGTCAGAGAGCGGCACTCCTCTTTCTGGTCTTCACGGGCACGCTCCTCTTGACGGCAACGCGAAGCGTGACGCTCTCACTGATCCTCGCGGTCACGCTCATGGCTTGGTGGTGGGGGGGACGGCGAGGACTGCTCGTTGGGCTTGCTGCGGCGGCGTTGCTCGGCGCCCTTGGCCTCTATGCGATTGGCACGGCTCGCCAATCGATCGTCGCGCGATTTTCGGACGACAGCACACTGCGCCGCATCGGCTACATGGAGGCAGGGTTGCGGAAGATTCCCGACCATCCGATCCTCGGGGTTGGCATGGACGCCCATCGCGTCTATTGGAAGGAGTGGGGCTTTCCGGGCGACTACATTACCCACACGCATTCGACCCCGATTCAGATTGCGCTCGATCGGGGATTGCCGGCGCTCGGGTGTCTGGTCTGGTTCTTCGTGGCGATCTGTCGCGACCTCGCCCGGCGATCCCGGGCGGCAAGCGCCCGTCAGGACCTCTGGGGGGCTGGGCTTGGCGTCGGGGTCCTCGCCGCGACGGTCGGGTTTGGCCTCAGTGCGTTGACCAACTATAATTTCGGGGATTCTGAGACCCTCATGCTCTGGTTGCTGCTGCTCGGGGTCGGACAAGGAATGGTGGAAGAGAACACGCCGTGGCAAACTTCGTGACAAAGAGGGTCCGGTCTGGATCGAGCGTCGGGTGGGTCAAAAGCCTGCTGACGCTCTCGCTGCTCGGTGCGATGCTCGTCAGCCTCGGGGCGCCTGTTGGTGCGCAGGTTCTCCCCGAGAGGGCTCCGGTGGCAGCGCCGGCCGAGACGATACGGGTCAGCACGGAGTTGGTGGTGATCGACGCCCAGGTGATCGATCGCCAAAAGGGGGAGATGGTGCGCGGCCTGCAACGCAGTGATTTCCTTCTGCGGGAAGCTGGTGAGGCCCAATCGATCAGCCACTTCAGTCAGGATCGCCTGACCCTCTCGGTCGTTTTGTTGCTCGACCTGAGCGGAAGCGTCAGCCCGGCCTTGAGCCAGATCCGCGAGGGAGCCCTCGAAGCGATTGGCCGATTGAAGGAGGCCGATGAGGTCGCCCTGCTCGCCTTCTCTTCCGAAGCGCAGGTACTGCAGGACTTCACGCGCAACCGGAAGTTGGTTGCCGATCGGATTGGTCATCTCGAACGGACAGCGGGGATCGGTCGGGGAACTTCTCTCTATCACGGCCTGGTGGCCGCGGCCAGACACGTACGGGAGGCGGGCCAGTGGACAGGGCGCAAGGTCATTCTGGTCATTACCGACAACATCGCCTGGGAATCGAACTTCTCCGGGCTGAGCGAAGCGGAGGTCAGTCGCGAAATTCTTGCCTCTGGCGCGATGGTCTGTGGGCTGGTGGTCGAGGGAGCGTTGAGTCGAACCGAACGGATCTTTCTGCGGAATGGGGACGGCCGCGACCTCTATCGGCGGGCCATGCGAATCGACCCCTTCATCGAGCTGACGGGGGGAGAGATAGCCCGCACGACCTCGGCCCAGATTCGACCCCGGCTCGGCGGCTTGATCGAGAACCTCCGCAACCGCTACAGCCTCGCCTTCACCCCGCGGTTGGAGGGCACGGTCTCGGGCGAGTTCCGTCCACTGGCAGTCGAATTGACGCCGGACGCGCGCGCACGGCTGGGGCGAGAGGTGCAGGTGCGAGCCCGAAGAGGCTACCTCGCCCGGGACGCGCAGGCGGGCAATGAGCCCTGACCGCTACTTCCGAATCCAGGCGTCGGCGACGACCGCGTCCACCTCCACCGGAACACGACGGAGAAACTCCCGGGCCGCCTCGACCATCCGTTGGGCGACAATCTGCTCGACCTCCTCCGCAATCGACGCCTCGACCTCGAAGACCAGCTCATCGTGAATGCAGTTGACGAGCTGGGCATCGGCACCGGCGAGCGAGTCATCGAGAAGCCGCAGCGCGCGCTTGAAGAGATCGGAGGCTGTTCCCTGAATCGGCGCATTCTTGCCGACGCGACGAAGGGCTGCCTCCTGCGCCGGGTCCGCGATGTCGTGGGAGAAGATCCAGAGACGCCCGGAGGCGGTCCGGGCGCGGCCTTCCTCGACTGCACGGTTCCCGGCCTCCTCCAGCCAACGGGCGACGGCCGGATAGGCGCCAAAGTAGCGCTCGATCAGCGCGTGGGCCTCGACCATCCCCGCGTCAAGACGACTCGCCAGCCCCTCGGCGCCCATGCCATACATCAGTCCATAGTTGAGCCCCTTGGCATACTCCCGCTGTCGCTGGGTGACCTGATCGACGGTCAGCCCAAACATCTGCGCCGCCGTCTCCCGGTGGAGATCGATCCCCGGGTCGAAGGCGGCGAGGAGCGCGGCATCCCGCGAGAAGTCCGCGAGGATGCGCAGCTCGATCTGGGAGTAGTCGGCGATGACCAGCTTTCGGCCAGCAGGAGCACGAAAGCAGGAGCGGTAATCGGCCGTGTGCGGAATCTGCTGCAGGCTGGGGGAGGCCGAGGTGATGCGCCCCGTCGGAGTGCCAATCTGCCGAAAATCGGGGTGGAGCCGACCTGTCACGGGGTGGATCATTCCGAGAATGTTCTCGCCAAAGGCCGAGAGGTTCTTGCTGAGGTGGCGGTATTCGAGGAGATGCGCGACCACGGCGTGCTCCTCCGCCAGTTGGTGCAAGCGGGACTCCTTGGTGTCTTCGACGTCAAGGCCGATCCGGGCGAGAGCGTCGCGGACCTGTGCTGGACTGTCGAGATTGATCGGCTCCGGCCGCCCGAAGAGGCTCAACTGCGGTGAACCCGCGCTGAGGGCCTCCTGCAGCAACCCGGCGACGCGCTCCTGGGCAAGGCGCATCCCGGCGAGAAGCCGCTCCCAGGCAGGGACATCGAGATAGACCCCCGCCAACTCCATCCGGGCGAGCGGCATGACACACTCAAATTCGAGATCGGCGACGACAAGGAGATCGAGCTCATCGAGGCGCGTCTCGATGGCCGTGTGAAGGGGAAGCAGGGTCGCCGCGTCGCGCGCGGCGTACTCGAGCTGGTTCTCCGTCAACGGGCCCGACCAGTCGCTCAACTGGGCGTCCTTGTTGAGCGTCTGGTTGAGGTAGCGCGCGACGACCGGCTCCAATCCGTGACGGTCCCCTTCCCGACCCGCACTGGCCAACACGCTGCCGAGATAGGTGTCGAAGATCGGCCCGAGCCGGAGACCGAGGTGGTGGTCGATGAATTTGCCATCGAACTTGGCATTGTGGGCAATCAACAGGGGGCCCGATTCGAGAAGCGGCTGCAGCGGACGCAGGTGATCGCGGGTCAACTGGAAGCAGTCGAGGATCCAGGTGGTGGTCGGGGAGGCGACTTGCAGAAGGCGCAGGCGGCCGCGGTAGGGATCGAGACCGGTCGTCTCCGTGTCGAGGCCGAGACGGGGCTCTTGGCGGAGCGATTCGACCATCCGTACGACTTCGTCGGGGTGCGTAACCAACTTGTACCGCTCTGTTTCCATCTCTGGACCTCCCGTTCGCTTCTCTTCCCGGCTTCCCCCCTCAGACACCGGTCCGGGCACGCGCTACCCCTGCCCTCCACTCCGGCGACGATATCCAGAAACTCGAGCCGGGCGACGAAAGACAAAGACCAGAAGAACTCCCGCCACAAATCCCCCGACGTGGGCGAGATAGGCGACGCCTCCCGTCTCCCCGGCATTGGCCAACGACCCAAACCCACTCAGAAACTGGAGCAGCCCCCAGAAACCGATGACGAGAAGGGCCGGCATCTCGACAATCCGACCAAACTGAAAGACGCGCACTCGACGGTGCGGGAAGAGAACCAGGTAGGCGCCGAGCACCCCGGCAATCGCGCCCGAGGCCCCCAGCGAAGGAATCCTCGATTGGGGACCAAAGTAGATGTGGGTGGCACTGGCGAACAGCCCACAGAGAAGATAGAAGACCAGGAAGCGGCCTGGCCCCATCCGGTCTTCGACATTATCCCCAAAGATCCAGAGGTAGACGAGGTTGCCGATCAAATGCCCCCAGTCCCCGTGCATGAACATTGCGCTGAAGAGCGTCAAGTAGACCGGAAGAGGTCCTGGCTCGAGGCGCAGGGAGTGGCCCCCGATGGGAAACTCCCCCACCAGATCGACCCCCCCCGTGATCTCCGCCGGCACGACACTGTATCCATAGATGAAGGTCGGATTGGCGAGCTGATAGAGGAAGATCAACAGGTTGCCGAGAAGCATCATCCAGGTGATCACGGGGACGCTCTGGCGATCCTGGTTGTCATCTCCAATCGGGAAGAGCATGGCCTACCTTCCTCCCCACTTCAGCTTGGTCCGGAGGACGTGAAAATAGTTGTGATTGACCGGGCTGACAAGACGAAAGGTCTTGGCGCTTCGCTCGATGCTGACCCGGTCATTCGACTGCAGGTCGATGACCCGCTGGCCATCGATGGTCATCAACAGTTGATCCTTGACGCCGGGAAAGACAAGCTCGATGCGACTGGCCCCAGGAAGAACCACGGGTCGATTGGTCAACATGTGCGGACAGATCGGGGTCAAGAGGATGGCCGGCACCGCCGGGTGCACAATCGGTCCTCCCGCCGAGAGTGAGTAGGCAGTCGATCCCGTCGCGGTCGCAACGATCATCCCATCGGCGCGAAAGGTGGTCACCATCGAGCCATCGATGAAGCAATCGAACTTGGTGATCCTCGCGGGGGCTCCATTGATCGCCGCTTCATTGAGCGCGGTATGCGACTCGATCTTTTCGCCCTCCCGGTAGAGCCCGACATCGATCATCATCCGATGGTCGATGGAATAGGCTCCTGCCCACAGCAGTTCGAGCGTCGGGAAGAGCTCCGCGAGGGCGTATTCGGTCAGATAGCCCAACCAGCCAAAGTTGACGCCGAGAACAGGGGTCGGTTGATCGCCGACCAGGCGGGCGGCCGCGAGCATCGTCCCATCCCCTCCGAGAACGACGAGGAGGTCGATCGGCTCAACCAGCTGGCCATCGACCTCGGCAAGCTGGGGACATCCAATCCGTTCCGCGAGATCCCCACAGGCCAGCAAGTCGATCCCGTGGGACTGACACCAAGCAAGCAGATCAATGCCTACCTGCAAGGCCTCCGGCTTGTGTGGTCCGACGAGGACCCCCATTCGCTTGTATGGAAATGCCGTCAAGCGCCCTTCCTTTACGCCGAGACCCCCATCCGCCCCGGACGATCTCGCCCGTTCAGGGCAGGGTTCGCAGCACGGCGAGCATCTCTTCGTGGATCGCTCCATTGGAGCAGAGGAGGCTGCCAGAGAAGTTGTCGTAAGGGGAACCGTCCATCCGGGTGACAGTTCCCCCAGCCTCCTCGATGAGGATCCAGCCGGCGGCCGTATCCCAGGGGTGGAGACCTGCTTCCCAAAACCCATCCATCCGCCCGCTGGCGACACAGGCCATGTCGACGGAGGCCGAACCCAACCGACGTACCCCCTGACTGCAGGAGAGAAACGCTTGCCACGCTGGCAGGTACGCCTCCATCCGTTCGCGCACAGCGTAGGGAAACCCGGAGACGACCAGAGCTTTCTCCAACCGGTCGATCCGCGAGACCCGCAGGGGGCGGTCGTTGCACCAAGCGCCCCGGCCCCGCTCGGCGGCAAAGAGTTCGTCCCGAGTTGGGTCATAGATCACCCCGACTTGGGGGCGACCACCCTGCTCGACCCCGATCGAGACGGCATAGCAGGGAAACCCGTGCGAGAAGTTGGTCGTCCCATCGAGCGGATCGATGATCCACGTATACTCTCCCGAGGCGTGGGACGCCCTCTCCCCGCCAGACTCTTCGGCCAGCACGGAATGGGTCGGGAAGTGCTGGCGGATGAGTGCGGTAATGTGGGCTTCGCTCGCCAAGTCCGCCTCGGTGACGAGGTCGATCCGGCCTTTCGTCGAGATCTGAAATCCCCGGGCCGCATAGTCCTGCAGAATGGCACCGGCCTCCCGGGCCGCACGGATCGCCAAGTCAAAAATTGTCATCGAAATCCCTTCTCTCACTGACCAAGACCGAGAAACGGAAGAGCCTCGCGATCGCGCGCCGCCTGCCCGGGTCTGACCCCGTGGCGGCGGGCCGTCTCCCCCATCCGCCGGAGAACTATAAGTTTGCCTCGCTTCGAGGTCAATGCTATCTTCTGAATCGATTGGATCGATCACCAGAGAGGAATCTCACCAGGAGGGCAGTCGAGAGAGCGATGACGAGAGAGCTGCAGAGTGGATCACCGCCGCCCCCGCCAGAGATGATCGAGGACGAGGCCCTCCATCGACTCCTCGACTTGGCGCCTCACCCGTTGAGTGCGAGCAAAGTCCAAGCCCAGTGGCCGGGCCCTTCGCGTCCTCCGCTGGATCGGGTCGAAGAACTGCTTGGCTGGCAAGTCGCCGCCGGAAAGACCTATCGCTACGCGACACCTGGGTCTGCGGATCCACCTCGTTACTGGACGCGGGACCCGAAGGAGCTGACCCGGGGGGTCGTCCTTGAGCTGCTCGCCACCCGTTGGCTGACGCTGCCGGAGTTGAAGCGTCGCTTGAAGAGCCCGCTGGGCGGCGTTCCGGAGCGTCTGCAACTGGAGGTGATCCGCCAGCTCCAGCGGGAGGAACGGCTGCACCAGTGGCCCCCCCTGCTCGGAACCCGATCCCCGCTCTACAGCTGCCTGACGCCCCACCCAGAACCGTACTTGATGGACGCACTCAGCCGGGTCGCCGGCAAGCTCTCCCTCTCGCGTGCCGAGATCGAACAGGCCGCCCTCGGGATGATGACGACCTCCGCAGCGGTCGCCAGTCCCCCCTCCTCTCGGCCCGCAACCTCACCGCCGGGCAACTCGGTGAAGCAGGCGCAACTGCTCGAGCGGATGGTCCAGGTCAAGCTGGCCACTCTCGGAGAGGGCACGCCCCTCCTCTTCTTTGAACTCTGGGAATCCCTGCGCGGGGAGGGGTGGGAGAAGCCCCTCTTCGATCAGGTGATCCTGGGATTGGGACACCAGGACCGGTTTCGCCTCTTGCCGGAGGAAGAGCCGACCCAGCTCTCCCTCGATCAACGCCAGTCGCTGGTCGTCGACCGGGATGGCCATCTCTACCGGGGGATACAGCGGCGCTGAGGCCAGCTCACGCCAGCGGTCTGCCCGACGGATCGGCCCCCACCAGCAATGCCGCGAGAAGGGGAATGAGGATCTCGTGGTGCCCTGTCAGGCTGTATCCTTTCCCTGCTCCATGCGCCACCGGTCGCCGTACGACATTGGTGAGTGGCCGATAGTGCTGGAGGAAGTCGAAATTCGCGGTGGTGAAGTTCTGGAGCGAATGGCCCAGGTTGCGCACCACCGTCACGGCCTTGAGGAAGATCTCTGGCAGAGTGACGGCTGAGCCGAGATTGAGATAGACCCCCCCGTCGTCGAGATCCTCGACCAGCGCAGTGAAGAGCCGGAAATCGCGATGCGTCGCCGCTCCGAGGGCCGCTCCATCGGCCTGCGGGTGAAGGTGGATGATGTCGGCACCGATCGTCAAGTGGGCGGTTACTGGAATCCGCAGGCGATAGGCCTCGTGCAGAAAGGACATCGCTGCGAAGGGTGGGTTCCGCTCGACCAGCCATCGTCCGACGGCCTCCCCGACGCCGCAGTCCTCCGGCACCCCTCGGGCAATCGCCTCGTTGAGCCAGCGGCCCGTCTCATCGGCCATGCCGAAGTCTCCCGTCCCCAATACCGAGTCGACATCTTCCGACGTCCAGCCGCAGAGCGCGATCTCGAAATCGTGGATGATGCCCGAGCCATTGGTGGCAATCGCGGTGACGAAGCCGCGGCGCATCAGATCGATCAGCAGAGGAGCCAAACCTGTCTTGACGACGTGGCCGCCGATGCCCCAGAGGATGGCACGGTTCTGAGACCGGGCCGCCTCGATCGAGGCAGCGACGGCGCGCAGCGTGTCTGCTGCCAGCAGATGGGGCAAGGAGTCGAGCCAGCGGTGCAGCTGTCGCGCGTCCTCCACGGCGAGGGGCCGCGCAAAGTCCTGCACCGTCACCTTGCTCGGACGGGAGGCGAGCGGGTAGGTCCGCAATCCCGAAAGATCAACGGGTTGTCGATGATAGATCGACATGAGTTCCCTTCCCTTCTTGTGTCTTCTTTTCGCAGTTGCCCAGTTGGGGACGGGAGATCAATCGGGTGGACAAAGATCATCCTCGATCAGTTGGCAGAGGATATGCTCGACCATCAGATGGACCTCCTGGATCCGGGGAGTCTCCCGGTGCGGGACGATCAGGGCCTGATCCACTTGGGAGGCGACGCGACCGCCACCAGCCCCGAGCAGGGCAATGGTCACCATTCCCATCGAGCGGGCGATCTGGGCGGCTTCGAGAATGTTTGGGGAGTTGCCACTCGTCGAGATGAGGAGGACGACATCGCCGGGTCGGCCGATGGCCTGCAACTGTCGGGCAAAGACGAAGTCGAAGGACCGATCGTTGCTGATGGCGGTCAGGAGCGAGCTATCGGTCGTCAGGGCCAGCGCCGGGAGGGCGCGGCGCTCACGACCCATCCGGAAGGCCAGTTCGGCGGCCATATGTTGGGCATCGGCGGCCGACCCGCCATTGCCGCAGATGAGCAGCTTGCCTCCCTGGCGCATCGCTTCGATGATCCGCTCGGCCGCGGCGATCACCGCTGGGGTCTCGGTCGCCCAGAAATTGGCCTTGGCCAAGCGGCTCTCTTCGACCATGCGTTC